>JAEUTT010000575.1 GCA_016787165.1 Bacteroidia bacterium
AAGGAGAAGCGGGTGCTATTGTTCCTAAAAATGCTTATTTATTAAAATTAAAAAAGAGATGCGAAGAAGTTGGCGCATTGCTTATTGCTGATGAAATTCAATGCGGGTTTGGAAGAACAGGAAAACTATTTGCATTTGAACATTTTGAATTTATTCCCGATATTCTATGTTTAGCAAAAGGAATGGGCGGTGGAATGCCTATTGGTGCATTTATATCATCAAAAGTAATAATGCATTCACTTACAAACAATCCAATACTTGGACATATAACAACATTTGGTGGACATCCCGTTTCATGTGCTGCAAGCCTAGCTACATTAAATATAATTATAGAAGAAAAATTAGCAGAAAAAGTTTCCGAAAAAGAAAAATTATTTCGAGAATTATTAATACACCCTGCAATTAAATCTATTAATGGAAAAGGATTACTACTTGCAATTGAATTTGATAGCTACGAAACAAATAAACAAATCATTGATGCTTGCATAAAAAAAGGAGTTATCACCGATTGGTTTTTATTTAATGCTCATTCAATGCGAATTGCTCCACCACTCACCATTACCCTCAACGAAATCAAAGAAGCCTGCAACATTATTCTTTCCTGCATAAAGGCATAAAATATCGTTTTCTATTTATTAATTTAACATTCTTTAACAAGTTAAAAAGAGTGTGGCACTATCATTGTTAAATACTCCATAAATTAAATTATCTACCATGAAAAAACTAAGTTTAGTTGTAGCTTGTATAGGATTATTTTCTATCGCTACGTTTGCCAACAACAATTTTCAAGAAGGTGTAAAAAAAGAAAATACTAATAAAAAAATAGTGAAAGGGAATGCTGTAAAAAAAGTGACAAGTATTAAAAAAGAAGAATTTAAAGAAGTATCAAAAGATCAAGTAAAAAAAGATAATGTAGGAAATAAATAGTAGTTTGTTTTGTTTGTGATTGCAGGAGGCGTGTTTCTAAAATAGAAACACGCCTCTCTGTTTTTAATAATTACCTATCGACAACATCACCAAGGTACAAGCTTCAATTGTTTCAATATTTTTAGCGTTTAACTCCGCTTGAAAACTTAAATTTTCTGTTCCCGGATTAAAAATTACGCGTTTGGGATGTATAGTAAAGATATACTCTTTCCATGATTCCTGATTTTGTGGGCCAACATACAATGTGATTGTATCTACATTTTCTATAATTGGTTTGTCCGTAATAATCGACAAGTCGTTTATTTTCCCTGCACGTATTCCAATAGGAATTACTTCATGATTTTTATTTTTCAAAGCTAGCGTAGCCTTATAAGAATAGCGTTCCGGATTATCTGACGCTCCTATAACTAATGTTTTTTTACCCATGATATTATTATACAATATGAGATTCTTCAGTATAGTTTAAATCTTTATTAAATGTTTCCTCTAGTTTCCAAAGTGCTAGCATGGCTATCACAAATAAAACTATTCCTGTAATTACAATAGCTTCAATTCTGTTTGTATAAATACCTATTAAGTCAATAAGCATGGTTACAAAAATAAGCGAACCTCTCACAAAATTAGGAGCAGTAGTAGTTACTGTAGCTCTAATGTTTGTTCCAAACAATTCGGAAGCTGTACTCATAAACACAGCCCAATAACCCGTTGCAAAACCAATAAATAAAATAGTTGTATAAAAAATTGTTTCTGAAATTGTTGCCACCGTAAAATATAAAACAATACCTATTCCTGTTAAAAACAAAAATGTAGCCAATGCTTTTTTCCTACTTTTTAATAATTGACTTAACAAACCACTTGCAAAATCACCAAGCGTAATTCCAAGATAGGCAAACATTACACATTTTCCATTTTCAGGGCTAAATGATGTAACACCCAACTTATCCATCATTTCTGGTGCAAAACCTACAAGCACTCCCATCACGTACCATACAGGAACAGCTACCAAAATAATGTTTAAGTATTTAAATGTATTTTTTCGAGAAGAGAACAACTGAAATATATTCCCTCTGGATACCTTTTTTTCTTTTATTGTTTCAAACATCCCTGATTCAAACACGCCAATGCGCATTAGCAACAAAGCCAATCCCATTGCACCACCCAAGAAAAAAGAATAACGCCAGTTTTCAATCACATTACCCATAAATCCTGCTACTACCGCACCAAAAACACCTATCGTAGCTACAATCATGGTTCCTATGCCACGCTTTTCTTTGCTCATTGTTTCACTCACCAGCGTAATGCCTGCACCTAATTCACCTGCCAAACCAAAACCTGAAATAAAACGGAGTATGGCATATTGCGGAACTGTTTGCACAAAACCATTTGCAATGTTTGCCAAAGAGTATAATAATATTGAGCCGAACAAAACCGACAATCGTCCTTTTTTATCCCCTAAAATTCCCCAAAAAATTCCACCAACCAACATCCCTCCCATTTGCCAATTCAGCAATTGTTTTCCTACTTGCTGTATTTGATCATTCGTAGCGCTTGCCCCTAAAATTTCTTTTAAACTATCACGTCTTTCTACTAAAAAAAGGAGTAAATCATAGATATCAACAAAATAGCCTAAGGCAGCAACAATTACAATTAAATTAAAAGGATTATTATTTGATTTATTCATTCTTATTTCATTAAATTTTATTTATAAAACTTTTTTCATATAAGTGAATCCAATCATTTACAGTCATTTTTTTCATCAATTCAGCAATTAACTCATAAGGAATTTCATCTGCTTTTTTAAAACGAATACAACTTTTACCCATATCTAACTTTTTTGGGGAATGCTTTGGATACTCCGCAACAAACCATTTTAATAAATCAGGATTTGCATAAATACCCATGTGGTACAACGCAATAAAATTTTTTTGTGATGCTATGCCAACAAAAGGTAAAGGATCAGAAGGCTTACAATGATAACCTTTTGGATATAATTTATGTGGAACACAAAAACCAAGCATTCCATATCCCATTTGTTCTTCAAAACCTTTTGGAATGTTTTTTTTAATAGTATCTCTTAATTTTGAAAAATAAATAAATCTATCTGTTGGTATTTCTTTTAAATACTCTTCAGGTGTTTTAGCTGATGATTGCATGTATTAAAATTTTTAAGATTAAAATGCTCTGCTTACTCCAAAAACAAAACGATATTGAATAAATCCTTTATCGCTTGCCGGAATTTTATTTAAGAAAAATGGCATATCAAAACGTAGTGTGAGCGGATTAACCGTTTGTAACACTCCAAATTTTTTAATTGTTAATGCTACACCTAAACCTGCATCAGCTCTTAAATCAGCCATTTTAAGTGTTTTATCAGCTACAACATTATAATTTAAAACACCTGCATCAGCAAATAGATAAGTGTTGAGCTTAAATGTTTTTGTCAACCAATTTTGTCTTCTAACTCTAATCAATCCATCAAATTCAAGTTCCATGTTAAATGCAGCACCTGTTTGACCTTTGTATGCAAATGCCAATGTGCCATCGCTTTGACGTTCAGGAGCTAAATATCCAGAATACCCTCTGATATTTAATCCACCACCATGCTGAAAGTTATTAGTGGTAGCACCTATGCTTGCCCATGATGGATCAAATATCCCTTGCGAACGAGTGTATTTATTATCCATCATCTCTTCAGGATTTGCTCCCGCTAAAAACAATGATGATTCATTTGCCCAATTTGTACCTGTTCCGTACTGAGCAAAAACACGAGTATTTAAAACAAATCTACCCAAACGATTTCTGTTTACCGCATTCAAATGAATCGTTTGAAAATCATAATCACTCATCAATGCCGAAGAACGCATTCCTAAATGAATATTTCCAGTTCCTCGTTTATATGAATAAGTATGCTCTATCCCAACATTTAATGTATTATTCAGCATATTGGGCGTCCACTCTTTAGGCAATAATAAATAAGGTAAATCATTCAACCCTTTACGGTACATAGATTTAAAAAACATATACAATTTATTTTTTCCTTTGATATCTTTTCTATCAAAGCCAATGGTGTAAGCATTTAAACCATCCAATGCTTTTGCCGAAAAATTAAAAGAAGAACCTTTCATAAATTTATCGGTAGATGTTTTATATAAAAATCGGAAACTAATATTGTCGTATAAATCTTTTCGAACGGTTGAATCCAAATAATTTTGTCCGATACCAGTGTTAAACCAAACCGTTGCATCAAAAATATGTTTGTAATTCATATAATGTCCGTTCATGTTTAATCCTGCTTTTATACCATCGTATCCGTTGTACCAAACATCCGGACGAGCAAATAACTCATAGCGAGTCCAATCACTAGGGTTGTAAATTTTAGAATCAAAACGGTATTTGAGTGGAAACTTTTTATTGTTGTTAAGCATATTCACATCCGCCAAACGCGTACTTGAATCAATAATTACATCTGCTACTCCACTTGGAACAGTAACAATAGCCGTATATTCATGCTTTACTTTATCCCAACCAATCCAACGAGGCAAAACGGTAGCTTTTGTTTGTTTTACAAACCAAGTATTAGGAATGTGATAATGATACAAACTATCATTTTTTGCGATTACCGTAAAATCAATCGGCATTTGCATCCCATGTCGTTTGAATGTAATTTTATATTGTCCTTTTTCCTTTCCTTTTTTTACTGATTTTACACTATAATCAATTGTTTTAGAAGTCTCAATCCATTCATCAAAAAACCAATTTAAATCTACATGCGTAAATTGAATAACAGAGTTTCTAAAATCTTCCATGTATGGATGAGCAAATTTCCATTGTTCAAAATAATTTTGCATGGCAGCTAAAAACAAGGAG
>JAEUTT010000009.1 GCA_016787165.1 Bacteroidia bacterium
AGCGAAACCATGAGCGACTTCCTTTTACTTCTCTTCCTAAAAATGGAACGGCAATGTTTGCTATAAGAATAGCACCAAAAATAAAATAGGCAAAGGCGGTATAAAAATTTTCGTCAATGATTAAAATAATGAGAGCAATGAGCAGGGAAGTGCCAATCCAAATCATTTGTTTCCCATACTTTTGACTGATATCGGTAATTACATAATGTTCTTCATTGTACACAGCAGCATAAATATTCATCCAACCCATTATTACAAGCACAAGGTATAGCAATACCGTTATCCAGTCGATATTGTAAAAAATACTGCTATTTGTTTTTTGTCTCATTGTTGCAAAGATACATTTTCCGATTGGTAATTTGTTCTTCTGATTTATTTTAACTAACTATGCTATATGTAACACTAATCGTACTCCCATGAAAAAAATCGCACAAAAAGATACTTCTTTATTGGGCTTATTTAAACTAATGGAAGTATTGTTAGCGCAAGGTGATTTAGCTGGAGCACAAACTTGCCGAGCTGATATCATTAGTAAAGAAAGCCCGCATATAAGCGACCGTTGTAAATTTTTAAGTATGCAATTAAACCTTGCTTTAAATGGAAAAACATGGTTTGATATAGATAGCACTCAAACAGCTAAACTTACCGAAATATATTTAAATAACCCTGAAACAGCCATTTATGCACGTAATGTGTTGGCAATGGTAAAAGGACTGAGGTATGAAAAATATCCTTTTGATATAGTTCAAGTACGCAGAGGAATAGCATACAATGAAAAAGAGGAACCTTTAAGAGAAATAACAAATAAACTAAAGGTGTATCCTAATCCTGCAAGTGATTTTTCTACTGTAGAAATAAAATTAGATGAAACTATTACTAATGCAGAATTTATTATTTATAATTTGCTTGGGAGTAAAGTTTATAGCCAACAAGTTAAAAATATTGATGTACTAACAATTGATACCAAAGAATTAAACAATGGAATTTATTTGTATGTTTTAAAAACAAATAATGAAATTATTGAAAAACAAAAAGTGATTATTTCGAAATAATATGAATTTTAAATTTTTTTTAATCGTTTGTGCATTTGCTTGCAAAGCAAATGCACAAACATATTTTAATCGGCTGTATGATTATAGTGACAATTCAGGCTTTCATTTAAATGCTGCTGGTAGCTTATATGAGTACAGTAATACTGATTTTTTAATTACTGGGCAAAGATACCTTTCTTCTGGTTATGGTTCATTGTATTTTATTAGAGTTAACTCAAGCGGAGATACAATTTATACTAAAAAATACCCTTCATTAACGAGATACCCTAGTACAGGGGCTTCTGGATGTTTAATAAAATGTTATGATGGAAATCTTGCCCATGCTTATGCTGTAAGCTATCCATCAGGACAACCCGATGCAATGTTAGTAAAACTAACAGAAGATGGCGATACTTTATGGACAAAAACCTACGGTGGAGTAAATTTTGACAATGCCAATATAGTTCATCAAACAGCAGACAGTGGGTTTGTATTAATGGGCGTAACACAAAGTTTTAGTGTTGGTCCTGCATCCGATTTTTATCTAGTTAAAACTGACAAAAACGGAAATTTGGAATGGCAAAAAACATATGGTACAAGTGCTATAGAAGATTGTGTTTCGGGACAAATAACATTAGATGGTGGGTTTATATTAAGTGGTCATAGAAGTGATCAATTACACATAGTAAAAACAGACAGCGCAGGAAATTTTCAGTGGGAAAAAGTATATGCAGGAACAGCAGGGCAAGGATTTATTAAACAATTAGCCGACAGCACTTACATTTTAGTAGGAGCAAAATACATATCTGCATCGGTTTATAAAGCATATATGGCAAAACTCAGTAAAACAGGAAACATCATCTGGCAAAATACTTATGGTGGTGCAGGCAATCAGCAGTTTTATGCCATTCCCATTATTTTAAGTGATGGTAGCATTGTGTGTTCGGGAGTGAGTTTAATTCCAAACGTTTGGGGCATGTTAGTAAAGGTTGATAGTATGGGTAACCAACAATGGTTAAGAACTTATTATGCCAATTCAAGTGGGAATAACTATGTATATGATGTAAAAACAACGAGTGATAATGGTTTTATTCTCGTTGGTTCCGGAAATTTAACAGGACAAGATGCTTGGGTGGTAAAAGTAGATGAGTTTGGTTGTGAAGTAAGTAATTGCAATGTGGGTGTGGAGGAATATGATAATGATGATTTAGGATTTTTGATTTATCCGAATCCTGCAAGCACAAGTATAACCATTGAAAGTATAAAGTATCAGGTACAAAGTATTAAGATTTTAGACCTGTTAGGAAGAGAATATTATTTTTCAAATAACCATACCACAGCAATAGATATAGGCTACTTACCAAAAGGGATGTATATTTTGCAAATACAAACCGAAAAAGGCATGTTTAGTAAAAAGTGGGTGAAGGAGTAAATTTTTATTGTTATTTCGAACCAGCCCTCCTTTGCAGGTGATAACACCAGCAAAGGCGAAAAAGAGAAATGCCAATGTTGGTGTTATCACCAACATATAAATATCCTTTGCAGGTGATAACACCAGCAAAGGCGAAAATAATCTATTAAAAAATGTAAGCCAATGTTGGTGTTATCACCAATATGTCAAATTTTATTGAAGGCGATAACACCCGCAATGGCGAAATAGGAAAACCTTTCATTGTTTTGCGATTCCTCTCCGTCAGTTGGTTTATCGGAATTACAAATAAATCATGTGGTTGGCTTTATCTGTTGGGATGATAATCAAAACTAATGGTTTTCAATCACAGGCATTTTACCTTTATGAATTAAATCGGCTTCAAGCATTCGTTTTTCTAAATCAGGTCGGGTAATTTCGCCTTTTAAATATTTTTCCATCATTAAACGTGCAATAGGTCCTGCCCAAGTAGAGCCAAAGCCTGCATTTTCAATTAAAATTCCCACTGCAATTTTAGGGTTGTCTTTTGGAGCAAAGCAAACAAACACAGAGTGATCTTTTCCGTGTGGATTTTGTGCTGTTCCTGTTTTGGCACAATATGGTATTCCATCAATTTTTAGCATTGCTGCTGTTCCGCTTTCTACCACCTTTGCCATACCTCTAATTACTTCATTGTAAATAGCTGTATCTTTTATTTTGGTGTAATGTTTAACTTTAAATCTATCTAATAAAGTATCATTTGTATTACCGCCAATTGCTTTTACAATATGCGGTGTGTAATACCATCCCTTGTTTGCAATAATAGAAACCAAGTTTGCATTTTGTAATGGTGTAATTCCCATTTCTGCTTGTCCAATACCTAATGAAATAACAGTACTTGCTTTCCAAGAACCTTTCCCAAAAACTTTATCATAGTATTTAATGCTGGGTACATTTCCTCTTAGTTCATTTGCTAAATCGGAGCCGGTTTTTGTTCCTAAACAAAAGCTCATTGCTGTTTCTCTCCAATTTTCGTATGCTTTGTAGGTGTTGTGATATTTTTTGTCATCAATAACACTTTTAAATACAAATGAAAAATAAGAGTTACAAGATGTTCCTATGGCGCCATGCAAATCCATTGGTGAGGCATGAGGATGGCATTTGGGCCTTCCGCCTAAAGGAGGATATCCTCTGGCGCAAGGGTAACGAGTGTCTTTTGTTAATACGCCTTCATTCATTCCAATGAGTGCCATTACTAATTTAAATGTTGAGCCCGGAGGATAGGATGCCATTGTAGACCTATTGAACAGAGGATTTCCAATGGTATCTTGCAATAATTTTCCAAAATTTTTATTTCGTACACGTCCTACCAATAAATTAGGATCATAAGTAGGACTGGTTACAATGGCAAGTATCTCGCCTGTTTGTGGGTCGATAGCAACTAAACTGCCAATTTTATTTTGCATTAATTTTTCGCCATACTCTTGCAAGTCGGCATCAATGGTAGTGGTTAGTGGCAATCCGGGAACAGAAGCGGTATCATAAATTCCACTCATATAACTTCCTTTTTCACGATTATGAACGTCCACCATCATAATGCGCATTCCTTTTTTTCCGCGCAATACTTTTTCGTATGTTTTTTCTATGCCACTAATTCCAAGGTAGTCACCATCTTTGTAATACGCATCTTTTTCGGTGGTAGATTTATCTGCTTCACCAATATAACCTAATGTATGTGCTGCAATTTTTCTTGGATATTTGCGTAATGTTCGGGCTTGAACCCAAAAGCCTTTGAATCGATACAAACGTTCTTGTAAAGAAGCATATTCTTGTGGTGATAATTGTTTTTCAAAAATAGACTCTCTTCGTGGTGAATTAGGTGCTTGCACCGCTTTTTTCATTTTTTTTAAAAATACTTCTTTCGTAATTCCTAAGAGTTCACAAAAATCGTTGGTGTCTAAATTTTTAACATCCTTTGGTAATACCATTAAATCGTAGGCAGCTTCATTGTACACCAATAATTTCCCTTTTCTATCATAAATGTATCCTCTGATAGCATATTCTGTTTTGTAACGAAATGCTTGGTTTCGAGCATCTAGCTTGTAAGTGTCATCAATTACTTGAATATAAAATAAACGAGAGATGTATATCAAACCAATAAGAATGAATATAGCTACAATAAACCATTTTCTGTCGCTTAATTGATTCATTATTGCTCTGCTTTTCGGTTAAACAAGTATTGAGTAACTACTACCAATAAAATGGTAAAGATGGAACTTACAATTACTCTAAAAAAAGTAGAGAAGAATTCGCTGAAGCGAAAAACTTCAATGTAAAACAGCACCAAATGATGCAATGAAATAAGAATGCCTGCATACGATAAAAACCAAGGTATTCCAAGGTATTGTATGGTAGGTTGTGTCCCGAATTCATACCCATCTCGAGGAGAAAAAAGTTTAAGTACTCCTGGTCGGATGTAAGCCATAAACACAGTAGCTGCAGCATGCATTCCGGCAGTATCATAAAACATATCAATGGAAATGCCTAATAAAAATGCACTTGTGAGTAATAGCCATTTGGGTGTTTCAAAAGGAAGTACAATAATGAATAACACATATAAAAATGGGTTTATAAAACGACCAAGTTCTATGTTTTTGATAATTAATACTTGTACTAAAACAAGTAAAATAAATCGGATGATATTTCGAATGATTTCGTTAATCAATTTTAATCTTTGTTTTCTTTGATTGTTTTTTCTTCTAATGCATTTTGTTCATCTCTAAAAATATTGGTAACTACATATACATGAGTTAACTTTTTAAAATCAGTTGACAGTTTAACTTTTACTGTATAAAAATATTTTCCTGCTTCACGCTGAAAACTTTCTACTGTTCCTATCATAATGTTCTCGGGAAATGTAAGTGAGTAAGGACTCGTAACAATAGAATCGCCTGCAGCAAGTTTTACATGTGTTGGAATATCATTGAGTGTAGCATAATCAAATCCTTCACCATTCCAAATTAATGGACCATAGGATCCATCTTTTTTTATTTTAGCACTAATGGTTGTTTTGCTGTGAAGCAATGACATAACGGTACAAAAGTTTTCCGAAACTTCTTGTACTTGTCCTACAACTCCCGTACTGGTGATTACAGCCATGTTTTCTTTTATTCCGTTTGATGTTCCTTTGTTCAAGGTTAAAAAGTTGTTTCTTCTGCTCGTAGAATTGTTTACCACTTTTGCTTCGGTATAAATATATTTTTGGCGAAGTGCAGGCTTGTAGATGCTGTCGTATTTATTTGACGAAACAAATTGTGATGCTAAAAGTTGTGAACGTAGTTCTGCATTTTCTTTAGCAAGATTTTCGTTTTCTGATTTTAAATAAAAATACTCCTCAATAGCTGCTGATGTTTGCAAAACAGAAGCAGAAACAGCATTGGATGAATTAATAAATTTTGCGCGTTGGTAATAATTATTTTGTACTACAAGGTACATGCAAATTGTTTCAATAATCAGAAACAGAAAGAAGAAGTTGTGTTTCCAAATAAAGATGACAAGGTTGCGCATTTTTTAGTTGTTGAATTATTGAATTGCAGCTTTATAATTTTTGCTTTTAGTATATAAGAGTTTATTGTTGTAGCGATTTTATTATTTTCAACTTTCTAACTTTCAAACCTTCCAACTTATTATTTCATCAAGAAAGGGAATTTATCTACATTTTTAAGAGCAATACCTGTTCCGCGAGCTACAGCACGAAGTGGATCTTCGGCAATATGTACCGGTAATTTAGTTTTTAAAGAAATACGTTTGTCTAATCCTCGAAGCATAGAACCGCCACCAGCTAAATAAATTCCAGTACGATAAATATCGGCTGAAAGTTCTGGAGGAGTCATTTCCAATGCATTTAAAATAGCTTCTTCTACTTTAGAAATGGATTTATCCAATGCATGCGCAATTTCAACATACGAAACATAAATTTCTTTTGGAATACCTGTCATTAAATCTCGTCCGTGTACAGCAAAATCAGGTGGAGGATTATCAATTTCTGTCATGGCAGCACCTACTTCAATTTTAACACGTTCAGCAGAACGTTCACCAATTAAAATATTGTGTTGTCTACGCATGTACTCTTCAATATTGGCTGTAAACTCATCACCGGCAATACGAATAGATTTATCACACACAATACCTCCTAAAGCAATAACGGCAATTTCGGAAGTACCACCACCAATATCAATAATCATATTTCCCATTGGTTCTTCCACATCAATGCCAATACCAATAGCAGCAGCCATTGGTTCGTGAATTAAATATACTTCTTTGCCACCGGCATGTTCAGCACTATCACGTACGGCACGCTTTTCTACCTCTGTAATACCGGAAGGAATACAGATAACCATTTTTAAGGATGGTTGAAATAATTTACGACCCGGATTAATCATTTTTATCATTCCGCGAATCATGTGTTCTGCAGCATGAAAATCGGCAATTACTCCATCTTTTAACGGACGAATAGTTTTGATATTTTCATGTGTTTTACCATGCATTTGCATCGCTTGTTTTCCAACAGCAATTACTTTTCCTGTCATTCTATCAACTGCAACAATAGATGGTTCATCCACCACTACTTTGTCGTTATGAATAATCAGCGTGTTTGCTGTTCCTAAGTCGATTGCAATTTCTTGTGTTAAAAAGTTAAATAAACCCATAGTCGATTTTTAGATTTAGGATTTTGAAATTTAGGATTGGGATTTCAAAATCCGTGTGCTATTTTATTGTTTGAACTAAGGTAAAATCCTAAATTATGAAATCCTTAATCCTAATTTTGTTAATGTTTAAAATGTCTTGTTCCTGTCATTATCATTGAAACACCATTGGCATCGCAATAAGCAATAGAGTCTTTGTCTTTAATGCTTCCACCCGGTTGAATAACAGCTGTTATTCCTGCTTTGTGTGCTATCTCAACACAATCAGGAAAAGGAAAAAAAGCATCCGAGGCCATTACTGCACCTTTTAAATCAAATCCAAAACTTTCAGCTTTGATAATTGCTTGTTTGAGTGCATCTACACGTGATGTTTGCCCAACTCCACTGGCAAGCAATTGATTGTTTTTTGCCAGCACAATGGTATTTGATTTTGTATGTTTTACTAATTTATTTGCAAAAACTAAATCACGTAATTCATCCTTCGTAGGCGATTTTTGTGTGACTGTTTGCATATCTTCAATTTTTTCTGTTTTTAAATCTTTGTCTTGCTCAATTACTCCGTTGAGCAGTGTACGAAAAGATTTAGAAGAAAGTTTTACATTTTTTTGTTGAAGAATAATTCTGTTTGGTTTTGTTTTTAAAAGTTCAATTGCTTTAACATCGTAAGAAGGAGCAATAATTACTTCAAAAAATAATTTGTGCATTTCTTCGGCTGTTGCTAAATCAATTTCTTTGTTTGTGATTAACACACCGCCAAATGCACTCGTAGGATCGCCCGCTAAGGCATCTTTGTAAGCATCAACCAGTTTTTCACGAGATGCTAATCCGCAAGCATTGTTATGTTTTAAAATTGCAAAAGTAGTATCAGCGAATTCGGCAATTAAGTTCACTGCTGCATCCACATCTAATAAATTGTTATATGATAATTCTTTTCCATTCCACTTAGTAAACATTTCATCTAGGTTACCATAGAACACTCCTTTTTGGTGAGGGTTTTCGCCATAACGTAATACATTCGCATTTTGTACACTTTGTTTAAAGGCTACTACATCATCACCATTAAAATAGTTAAAAATAGCAGTGTCGTAGTGAGATGAAACGTTAAATGCTTTTCCTGCAAGTTGTTTTCTGTCGGCAAGTGTTGATTCCCCTTTTTGTGCAACAAGAATGGTATCGTGTAAAAACGTGTATTCATTTTTAGAAGGAACAATAATTACATCTTTAAAATTTTTAGCAGCAGCACGGATTAATGAAATACCGCCAATGTCAATTTTTTCAATGATGGCTTGTTCTGCAGCACCTGATGCAACTGTTTCTTCAAATGGGTATAAATCAACAATTACTAAATCTATTTCCGGAATTTCGTATTCTTCTAATTGGTCAATGTCGCTTTGTAACTCTCGTCTACTAAGGATTCCGCCAAAAATTTTGGGATGTACTGTTTTTACTCGTCCGCCTAGAATAGATGGATATGAAGTTAATGATTCAACAGGAGTAACTGATACTCCAAGACTTTCAATGAATTCTTGTGTTCCTCCGGTGCTATATATTTTTACGCCTATAGCGTTTAATTGATGAATTACAGGTTCTAAATTGTCTTTGTAATAAACCGAAATAAGGGCATTTTTAATTTTTTTCAATCCGCTCATAGCATTTGTTAAGTTTCTCTTACAAAAGTATTAAATTTTGTGGGCGCAAATGCTGTAAAATCAATTTGTTGATAAAAGTTTTTTTTGTTAATAACGCTAATTTTTTTGGCTAAAATTAAGCCTGAATATTTATCCATTTTTTGGCTTAAAAAAATGGTACATTTGTTTTTGAAAAAAACGAAAAAATGATTTTTCTAGGCTTGTTTCGTGAGAGTATTTTATTTGCACTTCATGCATTGGTGGTAAATAAGTTGCGTACGTTTTTGTCGCTATTGGGTATTACCATTGGTATTTTTGCTATTATCATGGTTTTTACGGTGGTGGATTCATTAGAGCAAAATTTGCGAAAAAGCGTACAAAGTTTGGGTGATGATGTGGTTTTTATTGAGAAATGGCCTTGGACCTTTGGTCCTGATTATCCTTGGTGGAAGTACATGAACAGACCATTGGCCGATTATACCGAGTTGGATGAAGTATTGAAAAAATGCAATGGTGCACAATCGGCTGCATTTGTTACAAGCGCTAGGATTACAGTGAAATACCGTAGTAGTAGCATCGAAAATGTAACAATTATCATGGCGTCACATCAGTATGATAAAGTAAAAAACTTTGAAATTGCTGAAGGGCGCTATTTTGCAGAAATAGAGTCTTCTGCCGGCCGACCGGTTGCTATTATTGGTGATGTATTGGCCAAAGTACTTTTCCCTAACCAAAATGGGTTAGGGCAAACCATTAAAGTAAATGGAGCCAAAGTAACAGTAATTGGAATTTTTAAAAAAGAAGGTGAAAGTATATTGGGAGGTAGCCCCGATACGCAAGTATTGGTGCCAGTAAATTATGCAAGGAGCTTAATTGATATCAGAGATGAAAGTTTAGAGCCTCAAATAATGGTTCGTGCTAAGCCGGGTATTTCTAACGATGATTTAATAAGTGAACTTACCGGTTTAATGCGCTCTTTGCGTAAAATAAAACCTTTGCAAGAAGAAAATTTTGCCTTGAATCAAACCAGCTTAATTTCTAATCAGTTTGATAGTTTATTTGATATTGTTGGGATAGCAGGCTGGATCATTGGTGGTTTTTCTATTTTGGTAGGAGGTTTTGGCATTGCTAATATTATGTTTGTATCGGTTAAAGAGCGAACCAATATTATTGGTATTCAAAAATCATTGGGAGCAAAAAATTATTTTATTTTGCTTCAGTTTATGTTTGAATCGGTTTTTCTTTCATTCATTGGTGGATTAATAGGCTTGTTGATTGTATTCGTTATTACTTTGCTTGCAGGGGATTCATTTGGGATGGAAATCGTTTTGTCAAAATCAAATGTAATTTTAGGTTTTACTATCTCCATCTTAATAGGAGTAGTTTCGGGCTTTGTTCCTGCGTATACAGCCTCTCAATTAGATCCCGTAGAAGCCATTAGAAGTAATTAGTTTTTAAATAAATAAAAATGCAAGGTGCAATTGTAAAACGTCCAAGATTAATTACGATCATATCTATTATCGGTTTTTGCTGGGTAATCATAAGTTTACCTGGAGTTTTCGCTCCTTCTGTAAAAAAAATAAATGACTGGATGCCAGCATTGTTAGGTGCAATACGTGCAAGTATGTTTATTGCTTTTATTGGAATTTGGTATATGAAACAGTGGGGGGTACGACTTTTTATCAGTATTTTTTTTATCAAAGAAATTGTTTTTTTACTCATTGATGACAGCAACTTTTTGAGTGTTATCCTTTCTGTTTTTTTTATTGTGTGTATGCTTGTTTATTATAAGCGGATGGATCCCAATTTGTAAGTTAGAGGCTCATTTTTGCTTATGTTTATGGCAGTATATTAAGAATTAGTCTATCTTAAAGCTCATTAATCGAATATGTTAGTAGATTAACAATTTTTTAACTAATATTGTGTGTTTTTAAGTATAAAATCTCTAAACATGAAGCCTAAAATAAAATTCATTAACAAAGATAAAACACAGTTTTTTAATGTGTTAAAAGAGCGAGTGGATAATTATTTTATAGAAAAAAAAATTTCACAGCATGCAAATGGACTGATGGTATTTAAGTCGGTTTTTATGTTGTCACTTCATTTCATTCCTTATGCCTTTATTATTTCTGGAATAGCAACAGGTTGGGTATTTTGGTTATGTTGGGGGCTTATTGGACTTGGTTTAGCCGGAATAGGTATGGGAATTATGCATGATGCTAATCATGGAGCCTATTCAAGCAGTAATTTTGTAAACCGAATGATGGGATATACTGTAAGTTTGGTTGGTGCAGATGTAAATAACTGGAAAACACAACACAATATTTTACATCATACATACACGAACATTTACGACCATGATGAAGATATTGATGATAAAGTAGGGATGCGTTTTGCTCCGCATGGAAAATATCATAAAGCGCAACGCTTTCAGGTAGTTTATGCATTTTTCTTTTATTCTTTGATGACACTTTATTGGATTGTTGCCAAAGATTTTTTACAATATGAACGATACATCAGAGAAGGACAAAACAAAGACATTAAACGCGATAGAATTAAAAAATTTATTGTAATGATTGCTTTTAAAGTAGTTTATTACACTTATATCTTAGCTATTCCAATGATAGTTTTAGATATACCTTGGTGGTACACTATTCTTGGATTTTTATTAATGCATGGTGTGGCTGGAATTATTTTAAGTGTTACTTTTCAGTTGGCACATGTGGTAGAAGGCACAACCTTTCCCATGCCTGATGAAAAAGGAAACATTGAAAACGAGTGGGCAATACA
>JAEUTT010000058.1 GCA_016787165.1 Bacteroidia bacterium
GCGTATTTGCCATATTGATTTATAAGTCGGCCATTTTTATATTTTGCATAAGTATAACTACTTAATTCTTGTGATAAGCCAATGTTTTTATCTAACAATAATTCAGGAAATCCTATTTCATCCGAAATAAACTTTGCATCCAACTCAATATAAAGTGTTCCTAATTTAGATTTAGCGATTAAATTTTTGAAAAGATTTATTTTGGCAAGGTAATTTATTTTTCCTGAGCTGTTATGTATGAAAAACAAATTCTCGCTTTGTGTTTTCCTTCCTCTTTGGTGGATTAGCTCGTCAAAGTATAGGTTGTTATCGAAACTAGATGAATAAGCTTTAATTATAGGAAAGCACATGCTGTCAAACAATGCAATTTTAACATCATATTTTTCCCAAAAACCACTGAAATATTGTTGCTTAATTCGCTTTTCAAAATCAGAAGTGTTTTTTTCTGACAAATTTAGGTATGAGATTAAAATGGAGTCGCTGACAATTTTCTTTTCTATATCTGAATAGAGTAATTCGGCAATAGGATCTTGTTCGGCCGCTAATTTTTCGGCATATATTTTTTGAGTTTCTAACTCTTTAATTCCGGTATACTTTATAAATACATGTACCGAATAAAGGGAGAAAATAAAAACCAGAAGGACAACAACTGAAAATGAAAATTGCTTTTTTTGAAATAATAATAGTGAGAGAATCAATAAAATAGGCCAAAGAACAATGATTAAGTCTAGTATGCCTAAAAAATGAGATATAATAATGTGGATGCTTGTGCAAATCAGCAAAATAATCACTTTTTCTTTTATACGAAGATTCGTTTTTTTGAAAAAAACTACGTATTGATAAGTGATTAAGAAAAATATAAATAACAATACAGCGACTATTAGCAAAGCAATGTAAGTGTATATAGTTAAACTAAAAATATCATTGATGCTAAATGGAATATTTGAATTTTCGATAATGCTTATCAACAATTCATTAATTATCCATGAAAACCATAAAAACCCTAATAAAATCATTGAACTAAAAAGGATTGTCCTGTTTTTAATTTTAAAATAAATTAATTCATCTTTTTTATCATAAATAGAAAAAACAAACTGGAAGAGCAAACTAACATTAATTAGTAAATCGCCAAGTGATGACAACCAAATGCATCTTGCATCAGCGTATATATTTGGACTAAATAAAGGGATGGCATAAAAGCTATGAGGGATAGAAAATTTGATAGTGACATAGCGAATTAAAACTAGACTTATAAAATACAAAATGACACTATTAAACATGCCAATTTTAGATTCAAAAGAATATATTATTTTATGGACTAAGAAAAATAATAAAAATAATGCTAATAAATCTAAAAAAATAGCAAAATAAGTTGAGGAGGAAACTACATTGTTTGCCGGGTTTAAAAGAAGAGAGAACAAATAATCGCCATCTTTATTTTTTATAGATACGGACTCATTTGTTTGTGCTGTTAGCAATTTGGTTTCTGCGGGGAGTGAAAAATCTTGCTGAAATTCATTTGCTAAATAATTATTTTGATAAGGGTATTCGTTTTTAATTAAAATTAAGCCAATAACAATTTTTGTAGTATTAGCATTGCTAATTGGTTTCATTATTTCAAACCACCCATTTTTAAATTTAGCAATTTTAGTGTCTAAGCAAATTTCTTTTATCCAATTTTCGATTGCAATTGAATTGTCGCTCCAAAATTTTAATGTGTCATTTTCATATATTAGTAGAGCTATGCCTTCATCCTTTAGCAAATCTTTGTAGTAATCAGGGCTATTATAAAATAAATCAGAATAACTTTGATTAACTGCATTTTTTGAAAGCAGAAGCATTTCTTGCTCTAATTTTTGTTCTTTTTTGTGAAGTGTTTTTTCAAAATCAGAGACCGTTAATGTTCCTCCGTCATTTGAAGAGTAAAATAGTAGATGGGCTACAATAAATAATACTAAAGTAGTTGTAAATAAAAAGAATTTATTTTGGAGTATATGTTTCAACCTGTCTTTTTTTCGAGTATATTTATCGTTCAGCAAAAGTACAATTTTATTATTTTTGAACTTGTATTCCTCATAAATTATACCATATAAAATGAAAGATACTGAAAAAAGAAAATCCTTGGCTGTACCGCAAGTAAAATCTTTTTTTTCTGACTTTAAACTTCAGGCAATTTTATTGCTCATTATTGGGCTTGTGTTTTATGGAAATACCATAAATAACGAGTATGCCTTGGATGACGGAATTGTTATTTTAAAAAATGAGTATGTACAAAAAGGGTTTAAAGGGCTTTCAAAAATATTCAAAACAGATACGTACGATAGTTATTATAAACAAATGAATGCTAAGCAGCAGTTGACGGGGGGGCGATACCGTCCATTGTCTGTAGCAACTTTTGCAATTGAACAACAGTTTTTTGGTGGCGATGACAAGGAAAATCCTCCTTCGGGCATAACAGCAATACGACACGCTATAAACGTATTGTTGTATATATTATCTGTTATATTTCTGCTCTTTTTTTTAAATAGATTTATACTCCAAAAATATCCAATAGCCGCTTTTTTAACTTGTTTTATTTTTTTAATACATCCAATTCATACAGAAGTTGTTGCTAATGTTAAAAGTAGAGATGAGATTTTATCTTTTTTATTTATTGTACTTGCCTTTATTAGCGCCTTAAAGTATAAACAGGCTAAAAAAATAAAAATGCTGTTTATTGGCCTGCTATTTTGTTTTTTAGCCTTGTTGTCAAAAGAATATGCAATCACATTATTGATTTTAATTCCTTTTCTATTTTACGTTTATTTAAAAGAATCATTTAAAGGTGCTATTTTATCTTCTGTTCCTTATTTTGTGGTTGTATTCATTTATATATTAATAAGGTATTCAGTGGTGGGTGCAGGAAGTACCTCACCCAGCACCGATGTATTAAATAATCCTTATTTGTTTGCAAGCAGTGCTGAAACATGGGCAACTAAAATAGATTTGCTAAACAATTATTTAAAACTTCAGTTTGTTCCATATCCTTTATCTAGTGATTATTCCTACAACACTTTTCCGTACACTAATTTTTCAAACCCACTTGTTTGGGTGTCTATTTTATTAACTATTTGTATGGTTATCTTAACCATTTATTTATTTTTTAAACGCAATATTATTTCATTTGCTTTAGCTTTTTATTTATTGAATTTGTTCTTAATCTCTAACCTTGTTTTTGATATTGGAGCCACTATGGGTGAACGATTAGTATACCATTCTTCGTTTGGTTTTTCTTTGACTATGGCTGTGTTTATTGATTTTTTAATAAGAAAATATGCGCGTGAAGAAAAGTACCAATTGCTTACAATTTTATTTGTGGTTATTATTTCAATTCCAGCATTTTTTATTGTTATTGAGCGTAATGCTGATTGGAAAAACGACACAACTTTATTTATTGCTGATGCAGAAACGGTTCCAAATAGTGCATTAGTAAATGGAAATGCAGGGAAAGCCTATGTAGATTTGGCTGAAAAGCCTGAAAATAAATCGCAAGAACAAGAGCTATTAAAAAAAGCAGAACTACATTTAAAACGATCGGTTGAAATTCATAATAAATATGTTAATGGCTATATTAATTTAGGTGTTGTTGCTTTTAAGCGTAAAGAGTATGAAAAAACAAGAAAATATTGGGATATTGCGAAGCAAATATTTCCCAATAATCCACTTTTGAAACGTAATTATAGTGTTCTTGCAACAACTTATTATAATGATGCGATGACAATTGGTGCTAAAAACCCAAAACAAGCAATTGAGTGGTTAGAACAAGCCGTGGAGCTAGACTCATTAAATGTAGAATATTGGTATAACTTAGGTGGGGCGTGTTTTACAGCAAATGAGTTTGATAAAGCAAAAAATGCATGGGAAAAAACGCTAAAACTAAACCCGAATCATCAGCAAGCAATGCAAGGGATGAATGCTTTGCCACAAAGTAAATAGTTCACCTTTTTAACGGTTTACTTACCAAATAAACACCAAAAATTATAAGCACACCAGCAGTTAATTTTCGTAGGTCCAAATCATCACTCTTAAATATAAATACGGCTATTAATGTAGCTAAAAAAGGTTGTAAGTAAATGTAAATACTCACTACCGATGGACTTAGAGCTCGTAACGAATACGTGTTTAGAATATAAGCAATAAAGGTGGTTGCTATTACTACAAAAAGAGTGTCTCTCCATACACTTGGAGTAAATGATTCCCAATGTATTTCTTTAAATTCGGTTATTCCAAAAGGTAACACATAAATAAAACCAAATAAAAAAACCCATTTTACAATTGTAAAGGTGTTGTATTTTTTCATAAGTGGTTTCACTAAAACAACATACATTCCCCAAGAAGCTGAATTTATTAGTATGAGTACATCGCCTAAAATAGTTTCTGAGCCAAAGGAAAAATTTTTACCATATAATAACATAATTAATGCACCAATTATTCCTATGGCAATACCTATAATTTTTTGTCCGGATATTTTTTCTTTTAAAAAAATTGCAGCTATAGTAATTACTATTATTGGGTTTGAGGTCATAATGATAGCTCCATTTATAGGTTTTGTAATGCTTAACCCTTTTAAAAAAAGGAGTTGATTTAGGGCTACACCAAATACAGCTAATAAGGCCATATAAGGTAAATCTTTTTTATCAACCTTCTCTTTTATGAACAATGCGCTTACTATCCAAAAAAGAACAAGCGCTCCGCCAACACGCATCAATACAAAAGCAAATGGTTGAATATGATTAGGCATCACCTCTTTTGCAATAGAAAAATTGGCTGCATATATTATATTCACTATTACTAATGCAATGTGTGCTTGAAGGGTTTTGTTCATAGTAAATTCGATTGCTAAAACTATTGCAATATAGCTTTTACGGCAGCAATTGTATTTTTTGAATTGCCAATAAATATTTTATCATTTACTATAATTACCGGACGCTTAAGAAAAGTATATTCCTGAAGGATATAGCTTTTAAAATCATCTTCTTTTAGAGACTTTGTATTTAGTCCTAATGCTCTATATTTTATAGCAACTTTGCTAAATAATGACTCGTATGACCCAGCCAGTTTTTTCATTTCGGTTAATTGGGCTACAGTTATTTTTTCAGATTTTATATCTTGAAAATCAAAATGTTTAGCTTTTAGTCCTAATTCATTAATTATTCTAGTGCATGTTGAACAAGAACTTAAGTAATATATTTTTTTCATTTGAAATAGGATTATTTTTTACCGCTAATTAATTTTATTATAAAAGGAAGGTTATTTCTTTTTATTTGCAGATACACATTATCCGTAGCACCAAAATTACGATTAAAATTTGCAACTGATTCAACAGATGAGCCTCCAAAATCAAATAATTGAATTTGAGAAGAATAGTTTTTTAGTAAATGATTTAATAATAAATACATTGCTCCGGCTGATTTTCCTTCAGCATTAGCGCTTCCTTTTAAAAACAATATACGATTATCAGATTTAATAAAAAAACCTCCGGCAATTAGTTCATTTTTAGTATTTATAATACCAAGTATAATTCCTGTATCATTACTTAATGATGTTGTCATTAACTTTTCTAGGCATTCGTAATCGTTATTGGTTAAACCTTTCAATTCTTTGCCTTTGTTATATTTAAATAAATCTACTACTTCTTTGGGTTCAATTTTATTTGTAACTGCTAAACCTAATTTTTCAGCTTTTTTAATGTTTCGTTTTGCATCGCCCTTAAATGATTCATGTAATTGTTCGTAATCACAATTTAAATCTAAGGTTTGAAAAGTTCGCTCTTTTATTTCAAAGTCGCTTCTTTTCAAAAGTGTGCTTTCCTGAATACTAAATTCAATGTACTTAAATTTATTGGGAATAGCGTCTAAAAAAGCGTTTACTAGTTTTCCAGAAGGTTCATTTTTTGAATATACTCCCAAGTATCTGGTGAATATGGGTTGGTATAAATAAGAGATATTTAATTTTGTGTTCCACACCAAGGGAAATACTGCTTCATAGTCCTTTAATATTAATGCGTCCCAGTTTTTACAAACAGCATCTAAATACCAAGTATATACAAAAGGGCTGGTGTTAAGGCTTTCTTTAATGCAAGCATCCCATTTAGTTTTATCAATATGTGTATGTTTTAGGTAAGCAATCATCTCAAAAATTGTTTTTCAAATGTTGTAAAATGGTGTTGCATTTTATTGTTAATCACAAACGCCTCAATCTTTTGAATAGAGTATCTTGATAAGGCTTTAGGATGACCTATAATTACCATATTCTCTTTTTTATTTCTCATTAGTTTACGTAGTGAATTATCTAATAATTGGGCATTGTAACCATCTACTGAAATTGGATTATTGGTAAAACGAGTTAGTAGCTTTTTCCTATAACCAGGGGCAGGCATTGCTTTTCCATCTCCTAATGGTTTGTGCAGGTAAGGGTTTTTACGACCTAATAAAAATAATTTCCAAAAGAAAAGAGGAGAGTTTTTAATGCCACTGATGGGAACCTCCGTAAAATATCCTTTTTCATCTTCTAAAAGTACATCATTGTCAAATTTATAAATATCCTTATCGGGTGCATTTGTAAAATCGTAAGAGTATTCATTGGAATAAAATTTCCCGTTTTTAAATACGCTAGAGTCTAATGTTATCCCATTTAAAATAAAGACCTTTTTGAACTTTGAAAAAGGTTGAATACACCAGCCTCCTGCTCTGAAAGCAAATATTTTTTTGCTAGTAATATCTGTTAATACTTTTTTATATCGGGACACAATATCATTAATTTCTGTTTCTGAAAAATCAGCAAGCTTGTATCGTTTGGTATTAATTATCCACTTGTTGCCATCGAAATAACTGTCTTCCCAATGAGAATGAATATGTAATTGGATATCATGTCCTGTATCCGATAGGTGTTTTATTTGTTGAGTAATTGCGGTATAATCTTTTTCAAGTTGTGGAAATTTTTGTCGGTATTCATTTAGTTTAATAATAAAACCACTATCCACAAAAAACACAAACTTTACATCATGCGTATCTGAAATACGAATGAGTTCATTTGTTGGTTGAATGATACATTTTTCAACTGTTCCATGGTTTTCGCCAAAGTATATTTCGTAATCGTATGTGAAATAAATATTCATTTTATTCGCCAAAAGGAGTGTACATAGTAACACCTTTTTCTTTATAGTATTTAACCATTATTTGTAACATTCCGTCAGCATCAATCAACATTGTTTTCGCTTCACCCACAATCCCATTTATCAATACATTTTCTTTTTCAAATAATGGTTTTAAGGCATCGCAGTTTCTTTTTGCTGAATATATTGGATTATGAACTTTTGTTTTCATCCATGTTTCTTTCCCATTTTCATCAATCATTTTTACATCAAATATTTTTTCATCATATACTGGATATTTAAAGTCAACAGCATCTTCTAGTGTATGTAAGTTTGTACAAGCGCCATTTAAAGTAGTTCCTAACATTAAAATTTTTCCTTTTTTAAGACATAATTTTCTAAAGGGAGAGTTCTCATTGTAGGGTGTTAGTTGTCCGAAGTGAGAGTTTGTATAAAACTCCGCTAATGGTCCTTTTGCGCAAACGGGATCGGTGGGATGAAAACTTCGAAACACATTCTCTTGTGTGCGAAAATATTCTGTTATACTTCCCATTTGTGAGGGAGTATTACTTATGTCAAAAAAAGCATGGTCTTCTAAATGAGTTTTATTTCTTCCTTTTGCCGGAAATGTTGGAAATAAAAGTGTTCCTTCTTTTCCCACAACTTCCTCTAAGGCATCGATGACAGTTTTTGCCCCTCCATTTACAAAACCAATTTTACTTAAGCTGCTATGAACTAAAATCGAATCTCCTGCTTGCAATCCTATTTTTTTAAAATCAGAAATTAGCTTTTCTTTTGAAATACTTTTGTTGTTTTTTTCTTGACTAAGCAATTGTTTTTTGCGTTGATTTTTTTTAAACTTTTTTGCAAGGCTTAATAAAAAATCAGGACTATATCTTATAATTAATTGCTTTAACATCTCTTTTTCTATTCCATTATTGGCTGGCATACTTCGCCATATCTTCATATACTTTTTGCCAACCCAACCATAGTTTTTGATTGTTTAGTGTATCATTGTGCCACAAGCTCATAAATACTCCATCCACAGCTTTAACTTCATCAATAAGAGGTTTTATTTTATCCATAGCATTTTCTGGAGACACTTTCATGTAATATTTTAGCGTACCTTCCATAACTGCAAAAGGGTGTATTTTTAATTTTGTTTCCAACTCCATATCTAAATCATAAAAATTAAAAGGAGTACAAATGCTTGCCCTAAATCCAATTTGAGAAGCAAATCCCATGGTGTAATCATCTGTAATATCTAAATCAATTAAATTACGATAGGTTTCTGGCAAGCTTAGTTTTAAAAAGTGTTGCCTGCTTTTAGTTACATCTTTATGCAAAACTTTTGATAATCTATTTACTTCTTTTTGCAATTGTTCTTTGCTATGATTAGAGCCATAGGAAGGGTGAATTCCCACATCGGCATAATCTCCTAATGTTTTTATAAGGGATTGAAATTTTTTACTTTCAATAGGCAAATTTTTATCATTTACTCCATAATCGCCTAATAAAAAGAAATAGATGCTTTTGAATTTATATTTTTTTAAAATTTCAAGTTGAAATTCATACGTATCGTAAGGGTCTTTTTCAAAACCTAATAATACTTTTGTTCTTTGTTTTATTTCGATAAAATCAAATTTTGAAAAAGATTTTAAATATCCACCAATACTTCGTGTAAATCCTTTTTCTCGAAAGGCATACGCATTATCAATATCAATAGTAGATATAAATTTGTATTTTCTTTTACTAAATGCAAGTTCAGGATATTTATTTTTAATAATTTCTTTAATTTGATTTGCCCATTGGTTGATAACTGGTTTTTGTAAAAAACCATTATTAAATGCTAGGCTATCTTTCGCATCAAAACGGTCATGTTCATCACGAATGTGTGGTAAATATTCTTCATAACGTGTTACAAGAAAAAAGCAGGCAGCAAAAACATCAAATGGCATGGCAGATGATTTTCCAGTTGCATAAAACACTTTTTGAATGCCATAATCAAAAACAGAAATGTTTTGTTCTGTTATCCCTGATTCAAAAAGAAGGTTTCTTGAACCAAAAAATAGTTCATCAGCAATTGGATTTAAAGTGTATGATATTTTTGGTTTATCACTGTTTTTAAATTCGGAAACATCTTCCGTCAGCATAAAATCTATTTCAAGTATATCTTTAAAAATTAAATTAAAAATATATTTATTTCGATGCGTTATTTTATGGGTGTATATAAGTAGCATCTGTTTACTTTATGTGATTTAAAATTTCTTTTGCAATAAATTCAGCTGCTTTCCCATCTCCAAAAAGTTTTGGAAATGATGACTGCTTTTCATTTAAAAAGTGATTGTAAGCAGCAATAATTTTATTTTCATTAGCATCTGCTATTTTTGCGGCTCCACAATTAACAAGTTCAACCCACTCTGTTTCTGCTCTTAAAATAATACAAGGTTTTTCAAAAAAGAAAGCTTCTTTTTGAACTCCACCACTATCTGTAATTATAAGTTGTGCATTTTTTTCTAGTGCAATCATTTCTAAAAACGAAGCCGGTGGAATGATTTTTATAAATTCATTTTTTTGAACTGCTTCATATAACTCTTTTGAAATGTTTTTTGAAAGCAATTTTGAGGTACGAGGATGTAATGGCAATATAATTGTCGATTCTTTTTTTATTGCAATTTGCATGAATGCTTTAAAAATTGAGCTCAAGCGTTCTGGCTCATCGGTATTATTGTTTCGATGAATGGTTGCTAAGATAAATTTGTTGTTTTCTAATTGATATTCATCTAGAATGTTTGTTTGCGTTTCTGCAATAGCTAAAAAGTAAAGACTATTGTCAAACATTATATCTCCACAATGGTATATTTTAGGATTATCTATTGTATAAGGTGCAGAATTGTTTTCTTTAAAGCCTTCTTTAATTAAATTTTGATATCCTGTTTGAGTTGGTGAAAACAATAAAGTAGATGCGTGATCACACATAATACGATTTATTTCTTCTGGCATTGATTTGTTGAAGGAGCGTAATCCTGCCTCAATATGTATAATAGGAACTTGTGTTTTAGAGGCTGCTATTGCTCCTGCTAAAGTAGAATTGGTGTCACCGTAGAGTACAATGCAATTAGGTTTTTCTTTTAAAAGAATTTCTTCAATACCATTTATCATTATACTTGTTTGTTGTCCATGATTTCTGGAGCCTACATTTAAGTTGTAATTTGGGGATGGGATGTTTAGTTCATTAAAAAAAACTTGTGACATATTTTCATCATAGTGCTGACCAGTATGAACAATTATTTCTGAAATGGCAGAAGAAAAATGTTTTTTAATTGCTCTGCTTAATGCTGCTGCTTTGATAATTTGCGGACGAGCTCCAATTATAGTAAGTATTTTTATCATTATTTTAAACCAACATTAATTCATTCAAATTTACATCATTCCCTCATCATTAAAGCTATAAAAATTATCATCCGTCATAATTATATGATCAAGTAGTTGGATATCCATTAATTTGCTTGCTTCTTTTATGTTTTTTGTAATTTTTATATCAGCCTCACTTGGCTTTAAATTGCCTGATGGATGGTTGTGAAATAGCATGATCGCACTTGCTAAATTTTCTAAAGCCATTTTCAAAATAATTTTCGTGTCTACTACAGTTCCTGATACTCCACCTCTGCTAATGCATTCTTTTTTAATAACTGTATTGCTACGATTGAGTAATAAAATCCAAAACTCTTCATGGGGTAAATCAATAAAAGTGGGTTTCATTATTTCAAACGCAGATTTACTTGAAATAATTTTTTCTCGTTTTGTAGTTTCTGTTTCTTTTCTTCGTCTTCCTAATTCGAGTGCTGCAACAATACTTATTGCTTTCGCTTCTCCAATGCCTTTAAACTTTGTTAAATCATTAATAGATAACTTGCTTAATTCATTTAAATTGTTGGAAGCGCTAACTAATATTTTTTTTGAAAGTTCTACTGCAGTTTCATTTCTGCTTCCTGAACCAATTAATATTGCAATAAGTTCTGCATCAGATAGCGCTTGTCTTCCTTTTGAAAGTAGTTTTTCTCTTGGTCGGTCGTCTTCGGCCCAAGTTTTAATAGTTAAGGATGGTAAAAGATCTTCCATAATTTGCTTGGTTAAAGATATAAAAAAAGGCTCCGCAATAAGCAGAGCCTTCATTTATTTCAATAAAATAGAGTTGAATCTAATTATTTAGCAAGCGCATTTACCTTTTTAGTCAATTTTGACTTTAAGTTTGCTGCTTTGTTTTTATGAATAACGTTTTTTTTCGCTAACTTATCAACCATAGCAACAACTTTAGGTAATTTTTCAGAAGCCGATTTTTTTGATTCATCGTTTCTTAAATCTTTTACCGCATTACGCATTGTTTTAGCTTGGTAACGGTTTCTTAAACGTTTAGCATCGTTAGAACGTATTCTTTTGATACTTGATTTGTGATTTGCCATTTTATTTTTATTTATAGATTGTAGGCCATTGTTAACCTGCAATCAATTACTATTCATTTTTTTCGTAGCCCGTAGGGGAATCGAACCCCTGTTTCCAGGATGAAAACCTGGCGTCCTAACCCCTAGACGAACGGGCCAATTATTTTTGGGAGTGCAAATGTATACGAAAATTTTATTTCTGCAAAATTTTTAGTGAATAAATCACAAAAATTAGTCAATTTCATCACTATCCGCCTGAAAGCGGAAGCCAAGGCGTTTGCCAGTTTTAATTTGCATACTTTCACTTGCTTGTTGCATGTCTAGTACGCTAATTTCTTTTACAGCATCAAAAGAAGGGGTAAATAGGTCAAAATCAAGGCTATATAAGATGGCGGATTCAATAATTGATTTTATCTTGGAGTCGTCAATCACGCCATTTACAATATCATTGTACAAAAATCCAAGTTGGCGCTTTCCTTCTACAAAAAAGTGATTTTCTTTATTAATGAACATTCGGCCAATTACATAACCAACATCATTAATTCTATTATATTTGAAAGAATCGTTTAAAAAATTATAAATATTAATTATACCACAAAAGGAACGAGTATAATCTTGTTTCATATAGGAACTACGCCAAATTTGATGATTCTTATCAAACTCAAACACATTGGTATGCATCACAAAAATAAGCAAATCGCCAGCTACGCGAAGTTCAAATTCAAATTCCCCTTTATCTTTATATTCAATAATTAAACGTTTGTCAACTGCTTTGGCTTCCTTTTGTAAGTCATTTATTATTTGTTTTGCATTTGACTTTAGTGCATTAAAAACCGACAAGGTATTATAATACACATCTTGCTTTAAGCTCGATTTTTCTTTGAGCGTTTTAATAATTAAATCGCGTGGCGATTGTGCTTCCATTTAGCTAAAGTATTAATAAGCTTTTGCAAAAACAACTCGTTGAGCAGAAGGTTTACCTGTTAACATACATTTTCCTGCTTCTTGCTTACTATTTAAAGGGATACAGCGAATCGTTGCTTTTGTTTCCTCTTTAATTTTTTGTTCTGTTTCGCTGGTGCCATCCCAGTGTGCCATCACAAATCCAGGAGTTTTTTCTAATATTTCTTTAAATTCATCATAAGTATTGGCAACATACGTTCTGTTTTCGCGCATTGCCAATGCTTTTTGATACAGATTTTCCTGTATTTGAGATAATAAGTGTTCTACTTTATTTTCAATATCCGCTTGTTGCAGTGTTTCTTTTTCCATGGTATCACGTCTAGCCACTTCTACTGTTCCATTTTCTAAATCCCTTCCACCAATAGCAATACGAATAGGAACTCCTTTTAATTCATACTCAGCAAATTTCCAGCCTGGACGTTGTGTATCTCGGTTATCATATTTTACCGAAATGCCTTTAGCTTCCATTGCTTTTTTCATTTTGTTAGCTACTTCATCAATTTGCGCTAACTGTTCATCACCTTTGTAAATAGGCACAATTACTACTTGAAATGGCGCTAATTTAGGAGGCAACACCAATCCTTTGTCATCCGAATGCGACATAATCAATGCTCCCATTAAACGAGTAGAAACGCCCCAAGAGGTTGCCCATACATAGTCTTGTTTCCCTTCTTTGCTTGCAAATTTTACATCAAATGCCTTAGCAAAATTTTGACCTAAAAAGTGAGATGTCCCTGCTTGTAAGGCTTTTCCGTCTTGCATCATAGCTTCAATACAATATGTTTCATCTGCTCCGGCAAAGCGTTCATTTGCAGTTTTTAATCCTTTAATTACAGGCATAGCCATAAATTCTTCGGCAAATGTAGCATACACTCCAAGCATTTTTTCGGTTTCTTCAATTGCTTCTTCTTTGGTAGCATGTGCAGTATGTCCTTCTTGCCATAAAAATTCGGCAGTACGCAAAAATAAACGAGTACGCATTTCCCAACGTACTACATTTGCCCATTGGTTAATTAATATTGGCAAATCTCTATAGGACTGAATCCACCCTTTGTAAGTATTCCAAATAATAGCTTCACTCGTAGGGCGAACAATAAGCTCTTCTGTTAATTTTGCTTCAGGGTCAACAATTAATTTCCCTGGATGATTAGGGTCTGATTTTAATCGATAATGTGTTACCACAGCACATTCTTTTGCAAATCCTTCTGCATTTTTTTCTTCGGCCTCAAATAAACTTTTAGGTACAAATAAAGGAAAATAGGCATTTACATGACCTGTTTCTTTAAACATTTTATCCAATGCCTGTTGCATTTTTTCCCAAATGGCATAGCCATAAGGTTTAATAACCATACATCCTTTTACAGCAGAATGTTCTGCTAAATCAGCTTTGGCTACTAGTTCATTGTACCATTCCGAATAATTTGCTTCACGTGTTGGTAATTCTTTACTCATAAAAATATGTTTTGTGGTATAGTATTTGTAACTTTATGCAATGTATAAACGTTTGGCAAAAATAGAAAATAAACCTTTGCCATTTTCGTTTACAAAAATATAAATTGATTTAAGCAACATCCCCATTCATTTAAACTTTATATAGAATGAAAACCTATTTATTAATTTTTGTTTCAGCAATTTTTGTGTTTGCATCTTGCTCAACACAAAATGGATTAGCTACAAAAAATTATGAGGATGATATTTATTACTCTTCAAAAGATGCGGCTGCTGACAAAGAAAAAAAGAAAGTTGCTGATGAGCAGGCCAAAACATTAGCTGCCATTCAGGCTGAACAAAAAGCCAAAGAGGAAGAAGATTATTACACTTCAAAAAAACAAACCCAGATAGTTGAAGAAAAGCCATTTGATTATGATGATTATTATGACTATGAATATTCCACTCGACTAAGGCGCTTTCATAATAATTGTGGTAGTTATGGTTATTATGATAATTACTATACTAATTCGTATTACTATACAGGTAATCCATACAATTATGGGACGAGTGTTTATATGGGTTATAGCTGGTGGGGTCCGAGTTATGTAACATACAATTATTATCCAAGTTATAGTTGGTACTCAAGCTATGGTTGGGGCTATGATCCTTGGTATAATCCATACGGGTATTACAATCCTTATGCTTATAACCCATACGGTTACTATGGTTACAATCCTTATATGATGAATGGCTATAATCAAGGTTATTACAATGGTTATAATCAAGGTTATTGGAATGGCTACAATCAAGGCTATTGGAATGGTAATTATTTTAATAGTTATGATAACAACAGTTATTACTACGGGCCAAGAAAAACAACAGGCTCTAATAGTAGAACTACTTCTCAGCCAAGTTTAGCCCAACGTTATGTAGAAACTGTTGAAGCTGAAACAGGAAAACCTTTTGAAGCAACTTATGGTAGAGATAATAATCCGTATGCAGTAGGAACAACGGTGAATGATTATTTGTCGAAACCTACAAATACAAATAATAATACAATTGTAAAACCTGCTGGCACTGTTAATCCTGCTTTTAAACCTAGTAATGCTGATGATTATACTCGTCCATCGAACAATAAGCCCGTTCAAAATGATGATTATTACACAAAGCCAAACAATACTAATGATTACACAAAACCAAATAACAAACCTGTTTATAATGAAACAAAACCTTTATTAAACATTGAAACAAAGCCATCTAATCAAGGAACCACAAAGCCAAGAGAGGATAACTATCAACAAAAACCTCAAACAAAACCTAATAACGATATTCAAAAATATGAACCTGTAAAACCTAGAGCAGAACAACCTTCGTATGAGCAGCAAAAATATACTCCTCCTGCATCAACACCAAGCAGAGGTAATGGTGGCAGTTCGGCTCCTCAATCACAACCACGCAAACGATAATTTTTACTAGAATAATTGTGTCATTCATTGACAAAATTTTTAAAATATGTTTATGCAAAAAAAACATTTTATAGCATCCTTTTTGTTTATTACAATTGCTTTAAATTCAATTGCACAAAATGATATTGATGCATTGCGATATTCTCAATTAACATTTGTAGGAACTGCCCGTTTTGCTTCTATGGCAGGGTCAATGGGTGCTTTAGGTGGCGATGTTTCTACTTTTAGTTTTAATCCAGCAGGTGTTGGCGTGTACAGAAAAACAGAACTAGTGCTTTCCCCATCGGTTTATTCACAAACAGTTACCTCTACATTTAATAACAACACTACGAGTGATAATAAGTTGAATTTTAATTTTGGAAGTCTTGGTCTGGCTGCAACATTTAAACTAAATGAAGAAAAAGCAAATGGTTGGCAAACGTTTAATTTTGGTTTGAGTTATAATAGAATAAATAATTTTCATAGTAGATCATTGGTGGAAGCATATAACAAAGAAAGTTCGTTGCTTGATACGTATGTAGCAGATGCCAACGGACATTCACCTGATGATTTTGATTCGTTTACAACTGGATTAGCATGGAATACATGGCTTGTAAATCCAAATAGTGGAGATAGCACTCATTATAACCATGTGATAAAAAATTATGGACAACTGCAACGAAAGTCAACTTTAGCAAAAGGTGCTATGTATGAAACTGCAATAACATTTGGTGGAAATTATTTAAATAAGTTATTTGTAGGAGCAACAATAGGTATTGTAAAAGCAAAATACGCTGAAGAATATGTGTATGAAGAGTTAGATGCGAAAGATACAATAGCAGGCTTTAAATCTTTTTCATTTACTAACACTTTAAATACCGAAGGTAGAGGTGTCAACTTTAAAGTAGGAGCCATTTTTATGCCTGTTGATTGGTTGAGAGTGGGAGCTGCGGTACACACACCTACTTCTATTTCACTTACCGATGATTATAAATCATCAATGAAATCGGATCTAGAAAATAATATTAAATATGAAGAACAATCACCTGTTGGTGCATTTAATTACTCGGTAACAACTCCGTTTAGAGCTATTGGAAGTTTGGGTTTTATCATTAAAAAAATAGCAATAGTAAACGTAGATTATGAATATGTGGATTATAAAAATGCAAAATTAAGTTCAAGGCCAAATGTGTTTGCAGAGGTAAATAATACCATACGACAAAAATATACTTCTGCAACAAACTTAAGAGCAGGTGCAGAATTTAGATTAGACCCATTTGCAATACGAATAGGCTATGCTTTATATGGTAGTCCGTTTAAAGCTGGTGAAAATAAAAATGCAACACGTTCAAGTTATACCGCAGGTGTTGGCTATCGTACCAATCATTATTTTATTGATTTTGCTTATGTATATACAATGAGTAATCAGAACGACTATTTATACAATCCTGAATTTGTAAAAGCTACAGAAAATAAAATTACCAATGCTAGTTTTATGCTAACGTTTGGTTTGCGATTTTAGTTAAATAAAAAAAGGAGTAGTCCGTTTAAAATCATTGTCCCGTCTAAGCCAAGTGTGTAAACATATTCATTTTTTGATTTCAGAAGAAGTAAGCCTAAAACGATAAGCGCTGTTATAAAATGAATGCTACATGTACTGAAAGAAATAAATTCGTTTTGGTATAAAATAAGTTCAATCGTTAAATAAATTAAGGCGAATATTCCTGCAATTATTTTTGTTTTTCTTTCACCAATTAGTTGGGGAATTGTTAATGTTTTATCGGTAGCGTCAATTGTTAAATCTCGAATATCAAAAGGTAAACAAATGGCTGCCATAAAACAAAATCGTGAAATAAAAAACAGTAAATCTATTTCCTTTATATGTGATGTTTTATATAAAATCATAGGGAAAACGGCTGTAGTAACGGTCCATACAAAAACAAGTATAAGTTGTTTTAAAAACGCATTTTTTCTAAGTTCAATTGTTGGAAAAAAATAGGCAACAGACAATAAAAACACAGGAATGAAATAGATGAAAATTAGTTTAGAAACAAAGAAAAGACTAACGATAATTCCAATGAAAGAAAGTGTAATCAGCAATAAAACGATAAAACGATTTTCTGAAATCCATTTTCTTCGAATAGATTGTGGAATAGTGTAATCGTTTTTTTTATAAAAAATACGCTGTGTGTTATAGATAAAAAGAGTGGAAAAAAAACATAGAACTGTATATGAATAGTTATTGTTTAGATTTAACTCGATAGCAGAAGAAATACAAAGAAAAAAAGCGCCTAATGCAACATAGATATTGCTAAACAAGATGAAATTAATCAGTTGTTTAATTGTTTTCAATGCTATTTGTAAAGTTATTTAATAAGGTCGTTGCCGGTAGATTTTAGCACTCCCCAAGTTCCGAGCCCAACAGCAAGTCCAACTCCTCCTCCGATTAATGATTGAACTTTTCGTTTTTTTCGTGCAACACGCTCATAACCCATTAAGTAAGGGTCTTGTTTTAAGTACTCTAAATTGGATACCGTTTTGTGTTTTATTTTTACTTTAGGTAATCCTGATAAGGCAACAAATGCAAATGGTGGAATAGGACAGAAGAAACTACCTGTTAATCCGGAAGCAATACCCAGTGCTAAATTCCCATACAGGGAGCCATAAGCCTTAAACCCTTTTTCTGCATCTTGTTCTCCTTTGATAAAATAGCGCATTTCTTCTACCGTAAATTCATTCCCAATTAATGTGTCATAAGTATAGATAATATTTTCTCCGGAACTATTTCGGATAGAAAAAACTCTTTCATTGTCTATTACATGATTTTTGTTTGGATTTTTTTTGTTTTTAATTGTCAAAACACCATTGGTTGTATCCACAACAGTAGAAATAATAACAGTTCCGTTTAGTAATAAAACAGTGTCTTTGTCGGCTTGAGAAAAAGAAGCGCTACTAAAAATTGAAAATAAAAGTGAAAAAGTATAAGAAATATTTTTAAGCATATTTGTATGTATTGATACCCCAAACCTACATATTTTTTTTCATTTGAGTGGCTGCTAAAACATTTCTCAAGCCCTGTTTGTTGTATGTTAATAAAATAGGAACAACAAAAGCCGATATTCATTATATTTGCATTCCTTTAAAAAACCTCAAAATATGATTACTACCGACAAATTTGTGAACCGTCATAATGGTCCACGAGCAAACGATGTAACAGCTATGCTTGCCAAAATTGGTGCAAAATCTGTTGATGAATTAATTGATCAAACTATTCCTTCTACAATACGACTGAAGAAACCTTTGGCTTTACCCAAAGGAATGACAGAATATGAATACCACAAACATTTACGTTCGGTAGCAACAAAAAATAAAGTATTTAAAACATACATTGGTTTAGGATATTACAATACCATTGTTCCTCCTGTTATTCAGCGAAATATATTAGAAAATCCGGGTTGGTACACGGCTTACACGCCTTACCAAGCAGAAATTGCACAAGGAAGATTAGAAGCATTGTTAAACTTCCAAACCATGATTATGGATTTAACAGGAATGGAAATTGCAAACGCATCTTTGCTAGACGAAGCTACTGCAGCAGCAGAAGCAATGTCGATGTTGTTTAATAATCGTAACAGAGAACAAGTAAAAAACGGAGCCAACAAATTTTTTGTTTCCAATGAATGTTATCCTCAAACGATTGACTTATTAAAAACGCGTTCTACCCCAATGGGAATAGAGTTGGTAATTGGTGACTGGAAAACTACAGCATTAGAAGCTTCTGTTTATGGAGCATTACTTCAATACCCAACTATTGACGGAACCGTAAATGATTATGCCGATTTTGTAAAAAATGCAAAGGCAAACGGAACAGCCATTGCTGTTGCAGCCGATGTATTAAGCTTGGTTTTACTAACTCCTCCGGGCGAGTGGGGTGCTGATGTGGTAGTTGGTAATACACAACGTTTTGGTGTACCAATGGGATATGGCGGACCACACGCTGCATTTTTTGCTTGCAGAGAAGAGTACAAACGCATTTTGCCGGGTCGAATCATTGGAGTATCGGTAGATGCTGATGGAAATCCTGCATTGCGTATGGCATTGCAAACACGCGAACAACACATTCGCAGAGATAAAGCAACATCTAATATTTGTACTGCACAAGCATTGCTTGCAATCATGGCAAGTATGTATGCTGTGTATCACGGACCTGAAGGCATAAAGGGAATTGCACAACAAGTGCATTTGTCGGCAGTAGCATTAGCAGCGGAGTTAAAAAAATTAGGTTACACCATTCAAGAAGGAAGTTTTTTTGATACAATAAAAATTATTGGTACTGATAATGCAAAAATTAAATCTTTAGCAGAGGCTGCTGAAATAAATTTCCGTTATGCTGGAAATGACTTAACCATTTCGGTTGACCAAACTACTAGTGCAGATGATTTAAATGCAATTATTGAACTGTTTGCAAAAGCAGCAAACAAATCGGGAACAAAACTTACTGAAGAAACGGTTTTTGCTTCTAAAGCAACAATTAATATTCGTAAATCTGAAATTTTAACACATCCTATTTTTAATTCATACCACTCTGAATCTGAAATGATGCGTTATATTAAGCGTTTAGAAAACAAAGATTTATCTCTTACCCATTCAATGATTTCATTGGGATCTTGTACCATGAAATTAAATGCTGCATCGGAATTAATTCCTTTAACGTGGAATGAGTTTGCAAACATTCATCCTTTTGTACCTGTAGAACAAGCTGCAGGTTACCAAGAAGTAATAGATGATTTAGATAAATCCTTAAGTGAAATTACCGGTTTTGCAAAAATGAGTTTTCAGCCTAATTCAGGCGCTCAAGGCGAATATGCCGGATTGTTAGTAATAAAAGCATACCATGAATCAAGAGGTGATGCACATCGTAATATCGCATTAATCCCAACATCGGCACATGGTACCAACCCTGCAAGTGCTGCTATGTGTGGAATGAAAATAGTATTGGTAAAATGTGATGAAAAAGGAAATATTGATGTGAATGATATGCGCGAAAAAGCGGTTCAGCACAAAGATAATTTGGCGTGTTTGATGGTTACTTATCCAAGCACACACGGTGTGTATGAGGAGAGTATCATTGAAATAACAAACATTATCCATGAAAATGGCGGACAAGTTTATATGGACGGTGCAAATATGAATGCACAAGTGGGTTTAACAAGTCCGGGGAATATTGGTGCCGATGTTTGTCACTTAAACTTACATAAAACATTTGCTATCCCTCACGGTGGAGGTGGACCGGGCATGGGACCAATTGGCGTTGCCAAGCAATTGGCTCCATTTTTACCATCGCACTCACTTGTAAAAACAGGGGGCGAAAAAGGTATTACAGCAGTTTCAGCGGCACCTTATGGCAGCGCTTTAATTTTATTGATTTCTTACGGATACATTAAAATGCTTGGTGGAGAAGGAGTAACAGAAGCAACTAGGATGGCAATTTTAAATGCAAATTACATCAAAGAAGTATTGGCAGGTCATTATCAAACATTATACAGTGGTAAAAACGGACGATGTGCGCATGAAATGATTTTAGATTGCGTATCATTTAAGCGTGAAGCAGGAGTAGAGGTAGGAGATATTGCCAAACGATTGATGGATTATGGTTTTCATGCTCCAACGGTTGCATTTCCTGTACACGATACGCTAATGGTGGAACCAACAGAAAGTGAAAGCAAAGAAGAATTGGATAAATTTTGCTCTGCAATGATTGCCATTAAAAAAGAAATTGATGAAATTATTACAGGCAAAGCCGATAAAGTGGATAATGTGATTAAAAATGCACCTCATACCGCAAAAGCAGCCATTTCTTCAGACTGGAAACATGCTTATTCACGCGAAAAAGCGGTTTATCCACTAAAATGGGTAAAAGATGCCAAATTTTGGCCAAGTGTTGCCCGTGTAGATAATGCTCATGGCGATAGGAACTTAATTTGTGCTTGCCCGCCAATAGAAAGTTATGCAGAGGTGGAAATGGCTTAATTCTCTCGTTTATCAAACAAAAAATCCCTTTCAAATGCTTGTAAAGGGATTTTTACTGTAAAAGGTTTGGTAATATCCTATTCATTGCTTAAATTTGTGATTCAAAATAGCACGATAAATTATAATTATTAACTTAAATCCTAACAAATGAAAAAAATTTACACACTTATTGCTGCAGTAGCTGTTACATTAACAGCAAATGCACAAAACAAAAGCGTAGCTGTGACAAATGCAAACCCTGTTGCAAATCACACTATTAAACACAAATTAGACAGAGCTCAAGGCGATACATTAATGTATTTTGATGGCGAGTATGTTTCTGGAACTGGAGTTGACGGTACTTTCGACTTACAAAATGATGATATTGATGGGTTAACAATTTTCTCTGGTATTCAAGGAAGCTTTGATGCAACTTCTGCATTTAAATTTTTCTTTACAACTGCTACTCCAACAGGAGATACAAACATTTTCTGGGGTGCAACGTCTTACTTTACACCGGTAGCACAAGCTGACAACTGGTTGTCAATGGGTCCAATTGCTATTCCTGCTGCAGGTGGTACTTTAAAATGGCACCACAACATGCAAGATAAAAATTACCGTGATGGTTACAAAGTAAAAATTTCTGTAACAGGTTTAGATAACTACTCAGATTTTACTGACCCTGCTGTATTTAGTGTTGCAGATAACGATGCTTCTACTATTGCTGATACTGCTAGAACTCCTTACAGAGTATTTTATCCACGTTCAGTTGATCTAACTGCTTATGCTGGTCAATCTATTTATGTGGCTATTCATCACGATGCAAATGACATGTTTATTATTTGGTTCGATGATGTTGTTATCACAGAAGGAACAGCAACAGGAATCCAAAATGATTTCGTTAATGGTGTTAAAATCAACCAAAACATGCCAAATCCATTTAGCAATGTTACAAGAATTAACTACGAATTAGTAGCTTCTTCAAGAGTTGTTTTAAATGTATTTGATGTAACAGGTAAATTAATCTCTTCTTTTAACCAAGGGGTTCAATCTGCTGGAAATCACATCGCAACAGTTAATGCTGAAAATTTAGCTGCTGGTGTTTATTACTATTCATTCAATGTTGATGGTAATACTACTGCAACTAAAAAAATGGTTGTTGTAAAATAATCAACATTTAAATTATAAAAAAAGGGTGGTATCATTTGATACCACCCTTTTTTTATAATCAAAATTGACTTTCTCAAAATATTGACTTAAATTTGATCATGTTTAATTTTAAACTATTTAAA
>JAEUTT010000097.1 GCA_016787165.1 Bacteroidia bacterium
TTCTCGGCATATAGTGCTGCTGCATTGGTTGAATTACTAAAGCGACAAAGAGATGCAGTTGGTTTAAGTGTTTTCGCAGACAAGGTAAATGTACATACTCCTGCAAAGTCAAGTTCATTACATCATAAATTGATGTATCACGAGTTGGAAAAATTAATAGAACCTTACGATTCAAAAGTTCATCAGTCAACTTCTGCTGTTCAAGCGATACACCAAATAGCTGATTCGATTCACAAACGCTCTTTAGTGATTTTATTTAGCGATATGATTGACTCTTCTGCAAATTCCGAAGAATTATTTTCTGCTCTTCAGCATCTAAAACACAATAAACATGAGGTAATTTTATTTCATGTAACCGATAAATCGAAAGAATTAGAGTTTGAATTTGAGAACAGGCCCTACCGTTTTATCGATATGGAAACCAATGAAGAAATAAAATTACACCCGAATGAGATAAAAGAAAATTATCTTAAAGGAATGTCGGAATTTAAAAATTCTTTAAAACTAAAATGTGGTCAATACAAAATTGATTTTGTGGAAGCCGATATTAATTTGGGTTTCGAACAAGTATTGATGCCTTATTTTGTAAAGCGAGCAAAAATGCTTTAACTTACTTTCGTATTATTTCTGCTCCTAAATTTTGTAAACGTTTATCTATGTGTTGATAGCCTCTGTCAATTTGCTCAATGTTATGAATGGTGCTTTTTCCTGTTGCTGATAATGCGGCAATTAATAATGAAACTCCAGCACGAATATCTGGTGATGTCATGGATATTCCTTTTAAATTATGTTCTCTGTTTAAACCAATTACTGTTGCTCTGTGAGGGTCACATAAAATGATTTGAGCTCCCATATCAATTAATTTATCTACAAAAAATAAACGGCTTTCAAACATTTTTTGATGGATAAGTACAGTTCCTTTTGCTTGTGTTGCAACTACTAAAACAATACTCAATAAGTCGGGTGTAAAACCTGGCCAAATAGCATCGGCAATAGTTAAAATAGAACCATCAATAAAGGTGTCTATTTCATATTTATCTTGGGCCGGAATAAATAGGTCATCTCCTTTTCTTTCCATTTTTATTCCTAATCGTTGAAATGTGTTTGGAATAATTCCTAACTCATCGTAAGCAACATTTTTGATCGTAATTTCAGATTGTGTCATAGCTGCTAATCCAATAAAACTGCCAATTTCAATCATGTCGGGAAGCATTCTGTGTGTGCAACCATGAAGTTTTTCAACACCATTGACAGTTAGCAAGTTTGATCCAATTCCTGTAATATTTGCTCCCCTACTGTTTAACATTTTACACAATTGTTGAATGTATGGTTCACAAGCAGCATTAAAAATTGTTGTTTTGCCTTCGGCTAATACAGCAGCCATTATAATGTTAGCGGTGCCAGTTACGGATGCTTCATCTAAAAGCATATAACAACCTTTTAAGTTATTTGCTTCTACTTTGTAAAAATCATTTTCATCATCATAAATAAATTTGGCTCCTAAATTTTGAAATCCAATAAAATGAGTGTCCAATCTTCTTCTTCCAATTTTATCTCCACCAGGGCGAGGGATATAGCCTTTTCCAAAGCGTGATAATAAAGGTCCAACAATCATAATTGAACCCCTCAAGCTTCCTCCTTTTTTCTTAAACTCAGGAGAATTTAAGTAGTCAACATTTACATCATCGGCTTGAAAGGTGTATTCTTCATGTCCTGTTTTTTCTATTTTTACCCCAAGGTCTTTAAGTAAGTCAATTAGCTTATTAACATCTATAATGTCTGGAACATTTTGGATAACAACTTTTTCGGGTGTAAGCAATACAGCACACAGTATTTGTAATGCTTCATTTTTTGCGCCTTGTGGAGTAATTTCACCTTTTAGTTTTTTACCACCAATTATTTCGAATACACTCATCTTTGAATTTTTTAGTTGAACCTTAATACTACGAAGTACGAATTTAAAGTTCAAAAATACCTGCTCAAAACAGATATTTTACCAACGATGAATTGTTAATAGCGGTAGTAGTTATTCTAATACTTTTACGTACAAGGTATGGTACTGTTTTTTACAGAAGGCAGAGTCGGTTTCTATCACATTTATATTGCCAGAAAATCGTCCCCAATCTATGGTAATACTATTGGTATTGTTGTTTTCTGTTACTTTGCAATCGCTAGGGTAGCTCCAATGGTAGGTTGATTTTGGATTAGCTGGC
>JAEUTT010000136.1 GCA_016787165.1 Bacteroidia bacterium
AATTTTTGAACTTTACGTAATACATGATTAGCTTGCCATAATGCAAGTTCGCTACCTCTGCTTCCGATGATGATTTTACGATTCATTGATTAATTTAATGGAACACTGATTTTTATGATGATTATGATTAATTATGATTTCATCAGCGAAAATCATAAAAAATCGAAACTAATCTGCGTGCTATTTCTGATTGGTCAAAATATCTTTTGCCATTTTCATTGGAACGCTGATGTATTTTTTTTCCATGTATTGCAGAATTTTATCCAACACTTCTTTTGAATCAGCATCCATTCCGGCAAGTTCTTTTGCAAACACTTCATTTATGGCAACTTCACGTATCTCTTTTACTTTTTTAGGAACTTCACTCATTGCCAGCTCCACTTTACGTGCTTTCAAAATTTGTTTAAATTCTTCAATATTGTTTTCAATAATTACTTTGCATGCTTCTAATTCTTTTTCACGCGCTTGTAAATTTTCTTTTGCTACCTCTTGTAAATTATTGATAGCAATTAAATTTACATCATAATTGTTTAATATTTCAGCATCCAAATCATTAGGGATAGCTAAATCAATCACTACTTTTTTGGCTTTATCATTACCAACTAACTTTTTGTATATAGCAGGAGTAATAACGCTTTCGGCAGCACCGGTGCAGGTAACAATGATATCAAACCCTTCCGAATAATTTTCTAATTCAGATAACGAATATGCTTTACCATTTAATTCGGTAGCCAAAGTTTGCGCATTTGCAAGTGTTCTGTTAAAGATGGTAAAGTTTGCAAACTTGTGTTTTTTCAAGTACTTCGCCATATTAGTATTAGTAACACCAGAGCCAATGATTAAAAAACGAGCATCTAATTTTACATTTAATGCACGTAACTTACGGTAAGCTAAGGAAACTACAGAAACAGGATTGCGAGCAATATTGGTATGTGTGTAAACTTCTTTACCCACTTCAATGGTGCGTTTTATTGCCAAACGAATTAAATCTCCGGTTAATCCTAATTCATTGCATTTATCATAAGCATTACGAACTTGAGTAATAATTTCGCGCTCACCAACCACTAATGAATCAATAGAAGAAGCAACGCTGAACAAATGACGTAATGCATTGTCGCCTTCAAATACTTGAGCATTTTCAATCGACCAGTTTATTTCCTTGTCAGTCCAGTTGGTATTAAATGCATTAAAAAAGTTTTTTAGAAAAAAAGAATCGATTGGTTTTTCAATAGAAAGCATGAACTCAACACGATTACAAGTAGAAATATAAAGCAGTTCATCGGCCCCAACAGCTTGTTTTAAAAACTCCAAACGAAATTTTAAGTCGGTTTCATCAATATGCAATTTACCGATATCATTAATATCCGTATTTTTGTGGGTAAATGCTATGACTTTAAATCGTTCCAATGAAAGTGCTTTTTTTTACAGCACAAATTTGCGAAGCATCCGCAGGTAAATTGTCATAAAATTGTCATTCATCTAATTTGGAATAATTCTAAACAACAATCTCTCACAATCACCTGATTTTCAAGTCAAAAATGATTATTTCCAAAAACTGATTATCATCATGTTTGATTTGGCAAGGATGAAAAGCCGTAAAAGGGAGCAAAATGAGCTCCATTAAAATAATTGTTCGCTAAAACATCCCTTTATTGTTAGTTTTCAACAATTTATTTGTGAATTATTTTGCAGAAAATAAAAATGTGCTTATCTTCGCGTCCCATTTTGAAGAAAAAGTGGAATTTTTAGTATAAAATTAATACA
>JAEUTT010000153.1 GCA_016787165.1 Bacteroidia bacterium
AACCACGGGAAGTTATTTCACTTATTTTTTTGGATGCAGGAGAAATTTTCACCTCATCCAAAAACTCCATAAACTCCTCTTTACTGATTAATCGCTGATGTTTGCCTTCAAAGTCGTTTGTAAATAGCTGAAAACGATCATTGGGTTGATAAGCCGATACTATTTCCAATGCTTTTTTTTTGGCTTGGTCGAGCAACGTACCACTTTTATTAATCGACTCCATACTAAATGAGTTGTCGATAAAAATGCTTACCGCTTGAACACCTACTCGCTTGTTTTGATTTTTTGAAGGAATGTAAGGTTCTGCAAATGCAAAAACCAAAAATAAAATGGTTAAAATACGTGCCGCAAGCACTAATAAATGTTTTAGTTTCGATTTTGCTTGCGTTTCCTGTTTTACTTCTTTTAAAAAACGAATACTACTGAAGTAAACAGTTTTAAATTTTCGAAAATTAAATAAATGGATAATGATTGGAATCGCAATTGCGAATAGTGCAAAAAGAAATGAAGGATTGACAAAGTTCATCAAAGCCCAAAGATAGCATTTTTATTAGAACTAAAAACTTTGATATTTATAATAATTGATTTTTTTGCTAATGCTTAAAACTACTCTGTCATATTTTCTGCTGCTTGCATTTCATTTCCTTGATTTACCATGGAAATAAAAATATCATTCATATTAGGGACAATCTCTTTGAATGAATGAATTTGAGCAACGGGCAATATTGATTCAAGCAACTGATTAGCAGTACTTCCAGCAGTAAGCATTATTTGAGCTTTGTAAATCTCACCATCGTTTGTATGCTTTCCAAGTTTACCGTAAGTCCATAACGAATTAGAAAAACCCATCATATTCCCCGTAAATTCAATTTCGTAAACATTGGTTTTATGCTGCTTTTTAATCTCTTTTACCGGTCCGTCCAATATTTTTTTCGACTTATTAATCAGGGCAATATTATCACATAACTCTTCCACCGAACCCATGTTATGAGTTGAAAATAAAATGGTGGAACCCTGTGCTTTTAAATTTAATATTTCGTTTTTAATAATATTGGCATTAATAGGATCGAATCCACTAAAGGGTTCATCTAAAATCAATAATTTAGGTTCATGCAGTACTGTTACAATAAACTGCACTTTTTGCTGCATCCCTTTTGAAAGCTCTTCAATTTTTTTATTCCACCATGCATCAATTTCAAACTTTTCGAACCAATATTTTAATTTTTTCTTGGCTTCTGCCTTTTTCATTCCTTTCAGTTGCGCCAAATACAATGCTTGCTCCCCTACTTCCATTTTTTTGTACAAACCTCTTTCTTCGGGTAAATATCCTATTTGTTGAATATGTTTTTGAGTTAAAGGCTCATTTTCAAAAAATAAAGTTCCGCTATCGGGTCCGGTAATTTGATTTATAATACGAATGAGGGATGTTTTTCCTGCACCATTTGGCCCTAACAAACCAAAAATACTATTTTTAGGGATGCTTAATGAAACATCATCTAGCGCAGTATGGCTAGCATAACGTTTAACTACATTTTGAACAGTAAGGGTATTCATATCAATGAATTATATCTGTATAAAAACGATTATTTATCCAATTTTAAGGTATGCCCCATTTTATCGCGCTTGGTTTGCAAATAAAGCTTATTGTGCTCATTCGACTCCATTTCAATAGGTACATTTTCAACTATTTCTAATCCGTAACCAATTAAACCGGCACGTTTTCTTGGATTATTACTCATCAATCTGATTTTTGTAACACCTAAATCACGTAATATTTGAGCACCAACACCATAATCACGTTCATCCATTTTAAAGCCTAATTCCAAATTGGCTTCCACTGTATCTCGGCCTTCTTCCTGCAATTTATAAGCTTTTAATTTATTTAACAAACCTATTCCTCGGCCCTCTTGATTCATATACACAATCACACCTTTTCCTTCTTTTTCAATCATTTCCATTGATTTGTGCAATTGAGGCCCACAATCGCATCTGCAAGAACCAAAAATATCGCCTGTTAAACAAGAAGAGTGAACACGAACCAATACTGGTTCATCTTTTTTCCATTCACCTTTTATAAGCGCTAAATGTTCTTGATTATTGGTAGTTTGATGATAAGCCACCAAATTAAAATTACCCCATTGAGTAGGCATTTTTACTTGAACATCTTTAGTAATAATGGTTTCATTTTTTATGCGATAAGCAATTAAATCTTCAATTGAAATGATTTTTAAATTAAACTTTTGGGCAATGCTGATTAACTCCGGCAAACGAGCCATAGTACCATCTTCATTCATAATTTCTACTAAAGCACCTGCAGGTTCAAAACCAGCCAAACGAGCCAAATCAACTGTTGCTTCGGTATGTCCTGCTCTTCTTAAAACACCGCCATTTTTTGCTTTTAAAGGAAAAATATGTCCTGGTTTGCCAAATTCTTCTGGCTTTATTGAAGGATTAATAAGTGCTTGAATTGTTTTTGAGCGGTCGGAAGCTGAAATTCCTGTAGTACAACCATATCCGAGTAAATCAACAGAAACTGTAAAAGCAGTGCTATGCTCTGCTGTATTATTGCTTACCATCATCTCTAAACCCAGTTCATTAACGCGTTCTTCGGTAATAGCTGCACAAATTAAACCTCTACCATGTGTTGCCATAAAGTTAATCACCTCAGGTGTAACATTACGAGCAGCAGTTAAAAAATCACCCTCATTCTCTCTATCTTCATCATCCACCACAATAATCACTTTTCCAGCTTTTATGTCAGCAATAGCTTCTTCAATTGTATTTAACACAGAATTCATTATCTCTTTATTTTGGACTGCAAAGATAATAAAAATAAGGTTTTGACTTTTTTATTTAACACATTGTTGTTTAAAACCAAAAAGGGGTGGTTTCAATAAAATCATTAAATTTGTTTCCAAACAGAAAAAAACACAATAACAGTGAAATTATCTAAAGAAGCCAAAGTAGGAATTGTTACGAGTATTGCTATCGCTTGTTTTATTTATGGGTTTAATTTTTTGAAAGGCAAAAACTTTTTCTCGAGCCAACGAAGCTTTTATGCTATTTACAATGATATTGATGGCTTAGTGGAAGCTAACCCTTTATTAATTAATGGTTTTCGTGTAGGTATGGTAGGCGATATCCAATTAATGAACGATACTACCGGACGCGTTTTGGTTACACTTATCTTAAATGATGATGTAAATGTTCCTAAAAATTCAGTAGCACGTGTTATTAGCTCCGATTTATTAGGTTCAAAAGCAGTGCAACTGGTTCTGGGTAATGGAACCGATTATGCTAATAATGGCGATACACTCTTATCAGCACAAGAAGATAATTTAAAACAAGCTGTAAATAAAACTATTGCTCCACTGCAAAAAAAGGCTGAAGGATTAATTGCTTCTATTGATTCAGTAATGGTAGTAGTACAACAAGTTTTTAATGAAAGCGCTCGTCAAAATTTAGCAAAAAGCTTCGAAAGTATTAAAGGAGCAATCACATCATTGGAAACAACTTCATTCAGGCTAGATACTTTAGTTGCCAGCGAAAAATCAAAAATATCAAACATCCTCTCAAAAATTAATCACTTAGCTACTACACTTGATAATAACCGTTATAAATTGGAAAATGTGATTAAAAATTTTTCCAATATCAGCGACTCTATTGCACAATCCAATTTAAAACAAGCAATCAATAATGCGGATGTTGCGCTTAACCAAGCCTCATCTATCATGACTAAAATTAATAAAGGCGAAGGAACAATGGGTATGTTAATTAATAACGATAGCCTTTACCGTAAGTTAGATAAATCATCAGAAGATTTAGATAAACTTTTAAAAGATTTAAGAATAAATCCTGAACGTTATGTTCATATTTCTGTTTTTGGAAGAAAAGACAGGAACAAACCTAAAGATTAATTGTTTTTACAATTAAACATTATATAAAGTAGTATTTACAGTTTATAATATCTGTTTATGATTTCAAGCATCATCTTCATTATTTTATTTGCAGCCGGATCGGTATTTTTTGCAAAAAATGTTTTAAAAATTAGACGAAATATTCTTCTTGGAAAAGAAGTTGACAGAAAAGACAATCCTTCTGAAAGATGGAAAACAATGCTATTGGTTGCTTTCGGACAAAAAAAGATGTTTAGCCGTCCAATACCCGCTATTTTACATTTATTCTTGTACGCAGCTTTTGTTATCACACAAATTGAACTAATAGAAATTGTTTTTGATGGAGCGTTTGGCCACCACCGTTCATTCCGCCCAGCATTAGGAGGTTTTTATACTTTTATGGTAAGCTTTATCGAAATTTTATCAGTGCTTGCATTTATAGGAACAGTAGCTTTTTTATCACGCAGAAATTTATTGAAAGTTCCACGCTTGGTTAAAAGTGAATTAAACGGTTGGCCCAAATTAGATGCAAATCTTATTTTAATTGGAGAAATTACACTTATCTGTTTTATTTTTATGATGAATGGTGCTGACGAAGTATTGTATTCAAGAGGCGCATCACATGCCGAAAATTTAGGAGAAGGCTCATTAAACTTAGCAATCAGTTCTCATCTTGGTCCTATTTTATTTGGTGGATTAAGCGATGGAGCATTACACACTGTTGAGCGCATCGGTTGGTGGGGACATATTACCATTGTGTTAGGCTTTTTAAATTACCTGCCGTTTTCAAAACATTTTCACATTTTATTGGCATTTCCTAACACCTACTATTCAAACTTAAAAGCAAAAGGAGAATTTACCAACATGACTTCGGTAACCAATGAAGTAAAAGCAATATTTGATCCTTCCTTTACACCGCCACCTGCCGACCCAAATACACCAATACGATTTGGTGCTAAAGATGTTACTGATTTAAGCTGGAAACAATTGTTGGATGCATATACTTGCACCGAATGCGGACGATGCTCATCTTCTTGTCCAGCAAACATTACAGGAAAAAAATTATCACCACGCAAAATTATGATGGACACACGCGATAGACTAGATGAAGTTGGAAAAAATATAGATGCGAACAAAGGAGAATTTAAAGACGATGGCAAATCATTATTAGGCGACTATATTACACCGGAAGAATTATGGGCATGTACATCTTGCAACGCTTGTGTGCAGGAATGCCCTGTAAACATTGACCCTTTAAGTATTATTATAGATATGCGCAGATTTATGGTAATGGAACAAAGTGCAGCACCTACTGAACTAAATGGAATGTTTACCAATATAGAAAACAATGGTGCACCATGGCAGTTTTCTCCTGCGGATAGATTAAACTGGAAAAACGAAAGCTAGGTAATTAATTAGCCGAAATCATAGTAAGCTAATGTAATAATGAAATAAAAATTTAAAGATGAAATTAATAGAGAAAGAAGAGAACGGACAATTAATAAGTCCGGTGCTACCATCAAACGTAAAAAACTATTTAATTGATATTGATGGGACTATTTGTGATGACATACCCAACGAACAACCCGAACGTATGGCCACTGCAGCATTGTATCCTGAAGCCTTAATTACTTTAAACAAATGGTTTGATGAAGGGCATATCATCACATTTTTTACTTCTCGTACCGAAGAACACAGAATGGTAACCGAAAAATGGTTGGCCGATAATGGCTTTCAATACCATGGATTATTAATGGGTAAACCGCGTGGAGGAAATTATCATTGGATAGATAACCACATGGTGCGTGCTACACGGTACGAAGGAAGGTTTACAGATTTAGTGCAAAAAGAAGTTACAATAGAAGTATTTGAAAAATAATAGTAAATAAAATTATTATGGAAAACACTCAAGCATTGGTTGTTCCAACAATGGCCGATTATTTAGCAAAAGGAGAAACTCCCGAAATTTTATTTTGGGTAGGTTGCTCCGGAAGTTTTGATGATAGAGCAAAAAAAATTACAAAAGCAATTGTTAAAATATTAAACCATGCCCATGTAAAATTTGCTGTTTTAGGAACAGAAGAAAGTTGTACCGGTGATCCGGCAAAGCGTGCAGGAAATGAGTTTTTATTTCAAATGCAAGCAATGAATAACATTACTGTTTTAAATGGATATGAAGTAAAAAAAATAGTAACCGGTTGCCCACATTGCTTTAACACTTTAAAAAATGAGTACCCTGCTTTGGGAGGGAATTATGAAGTAGTACATCATACTCA
>JAEUTT010000204.1 GCA_016787165.1 Bacteroidia bacterium
CCTGCTTTTTTAAGATAAATTGGGGTTGTAAATTTATTACCATTTTGTTCTGCAGCTTTTAAGTAATAAGTAATTGCTTCTTCTATTTTTCCTAATTCCATGTATGCATCACCAATTGCTCCTGTAGCTACCGGACCAACCACCTGATCTTTTCCATCAAATGATTGTAAGTGTTCAATTGCATCCTCAAACTGACCTTTTTTCAAATAACAAATACCTAAATAATATTCGGCTAGGTTCCCTGAAGGTGTAATACCGTAATCCTCAACAATTTGAGAAAAACCCAAAGCTACTCCATCACCATTTATTGCTTTATCCAATGAATCTTTTTCGAAATATTGTTCTGCTTTAAACATCTCTTTACGTGCAGTAGCTTCTTCACCTGCTACATACCAATATTTATATGCAAAATATCCACCCACTAATGCCACTATCACAGTAGCAATAATCATCAAACTTTTTTTATTCTCTTCAATGTAAAGTTCTGTTTTACTAAAAGCCTGTTCAACATCAACGATTGGTTCGTCTTTAATTTCTTTTGCCATATTATTTTAATGTATTTTTAGAATGTGCAAAAATAAGTTTTTTTTGGAATATCTGTAATTAATTCTGAACAATCTACTTTTTACTGCTTTTTTTGGCTAATTTTAACACCCAACAAGGGCTATTTTATGTTTTTACGCAGCATTTCTCTTATAAATTTCAAAAATTACCCCGAAACTGAACTTCAATTCAGCCCTAAAATAAACTGCCTTACAGGAAACAACGGTGAAGGTAAAACCAATATTTTAGATGCTATACACTACCTATCTTTTTGTAAAAGTTTTTTTAACCCTATTGATAGTCAAAATATAAGTCATCAAGCTCCCTTTTTCGTTATTCAGGGCAACTTTGAAAACAACGAACAGCAAGATGATGTATACTGTGGCTTAAAACGAAATCAAAAAAAGATATTTAAACGCAATAAAAAAGAATACCAACGCTTAGCCGACCATATTGGTTTATTTCCACTTGTAATGATATCGCCTGCCGATTCGGAACTAATAACAGAAGGTAGCGAAAGCAGAAGGAAATTTTTAGATAGTATCATTGCTCAATTTGACAAAAATTATCTCGATAATTTAATTCAGTACAATAAAGTATTATCACAACGAAATGCACTATTAAAACACTTTGGCGATAGTGGCAAATTTGACAGTACATCGCTTGAAATTTGGGATGTGCAACTCATTGAATATGGCATAAAAATTTTTCAAACACGACAACAATTTATTCAAGATTTTATTCCATTCTTCCAAAAACATTATGAATTAATTTCGGGCGGAAAAGAATTTGTAGGCATTGAATATGTATCCCACTTAAACAAACAACCATTTGACGAAGCACTTTCAAACGTTTTAAACAGAGACAAGGCAATGGAGTATACAACAGTAGGAATACATAAAGATGATTTAGAATTTACCATTAATCAATACCCGATAAAAAAATATGCTTCACAAGGTCAACAAAAATCATTTTTAATTGCTTTAAAATTGGCTCAGTTTGACTTTATAAAAAAAATAAAAAAAGTAAGCCCTATTCTTTTGCTGGATGACATTTATGATAAATTAGATGATTTAAGAGTAAAGCAATTAATGGAATTAGTAAGTAGTAATAATTTCGGGCAGCTATTCATAACAGATACACACCCTACTCGACTTTCAGAATTATTTCAGTTGAGTAATACCGATTTTAAAACATTTAAAATTAATAATGGCTGTGCAGTAGAGATTGAAACAAAAATAATAAACCAATAACGTGAGTAAACATAACGAACATAGTATCAAAGAAGTGATTGCTCAAATGCTAAAAGCATATAAGCTTGACGACAGAATGGCTGAAAAACGCTTAATTAGCTCTTGGGATAGTGTTATGGGCGAAATGATTTCAAAACATACCAAAGATATTTTTATAAAAAACAAACAACTATTTGTTACACTGGACTCTTCGGCACTACGCAATGAACTATCGATGGCCAAAACAAAAATCATAAAAATGTTAAATGATGCAGTGGGTACTGAAATTATCAATGATGTTATTTTCAAATAAATAGACAATGAAAAAAACAAATTCAACTTTTATCGCTCTATTCATGAGCTTTTCAATAGTAGCACAAACCGATTCTACTATTATTAAAAAAATATTCAATGATGCCTTAACAAATTCTAAAAGCTATTCAAATCTGGAATACTTATGCAAAAAAATTGGAGGACGTTTAGCTGGCTCACCACAAACACAAAAAGCGGTAGAATGGACATTCAAAGCTATGAAAGAAGCTGGTGCCGATACAGTTTATCTACAAGAATGTATGGTACCACACTGGGTGCGAGGTGATAAAGAAATAGCAAAAGTATTTACAGCCAATGCTAAAAGTTTCAAACAAGTTCCTATTTGTGCATTAGGTGGTTCTGTTGCTACTCCAAAAGAAGGTTTAACAGCTAAAATTATAGAAGCAATAGGCATTGATGATTTAAAAAAATTGGGGAAAGAAAATATAGAAGGTAAAATTGTTTTTTTTAACGAGCCTATGGATCCAACTTTTATTGGAACCTTTCATGGCTATGGAAAGGCTGTTATGCAACGTTGGGCTGGTGCTAAAGAAGCAGCAAAATATGGTGCAGTGGGCGTTGTTGTTCGATCAGTAACACTTGCACAAGACGACAACCCACATACTGGTGTGATGGCATACGAAGATGGCATTACAAAAATTCCAGCTTGTGCCATTAGCACAAATGGCGCAAATTGGTTAAGCAATTATATTAAAAGCGATAAAGAAGCAACTTTTTATTTTAAAATGAATTGCGAGACATTACCCGATGAAAAATCATACAATGTTGTAGCAGAAATTTATGGGAGCTCTAAAAAAGATGAAATTATTACAGTTGGCGGACATTTAGATGCATGGGACAATGGTGAAGGAGCACATGATGATGGTGCAGGAATAGTACAAAGTATTGATGTTGTCCGTATTTATAAATCGTTGCAATTAAAACCTAAATGCACTATCAGAGCAGTAGCTTTTATGAATGAAGAAAATGGAGGCCGGGGAGGAAAAAAATATGCAGAACTTGCTATTCTAAAAAAAGAAAAACACATTGCAGCAATAGAATCTGATGCTGGTGGATTTTCACCAAGAGGATTTAGCAGTTCGATGAGTGCAAAACAAAAAGCAATACTTAAAAGCTGGAAACCATTACTAGAGCCTTATGGTTTACATGATTTTGAAAACGATGGTGGTGGAGCTGACATTGAACCATTACACGAACAATTAGGAACACCAGTATTGGAATTGATGCCTGATTCACAGCGCTACTTTGATTATCATCATACCGCCATTGATGTATTTGAAGCAGTAAATAAAAGAGAATTAGAGCTTGGTGGAGCTAGTATGGCAGCACTTATTTGGCTAATTTCGGAATATGGACTATAACTCCAAACTATAACCAATTCCTTTAATTGTTTTTATGTACCTATCGCCTAATTTTTCGCGTAGTTTACGAATATGAACATCAATGGTTCTATTTTGTGAAAATATTTCATAGCCCCATATTTGTTCCGAAATTTCTTTACGTGTAAATACTCTTCGAGGATAATTGTACATCATTGATAATAATTCGAACTCTTTACGTGGTAGAACTATTTCCTGTCCATCTTTAAATATTAAATAACGTTCTCTATCAATCACTAAACCTTTTTGTGAAACAGGTGCTTCCAATATAGTATGATGTGATTGTCGCTTAAGTAAAGCTTTTAATCTTGTTATTAATACTCTTGGTTTGGCAGGTTTTACAATATAATCATCCGCACCTGCATTAAAAGCAGCAATTTGTGAGTAATCCTCATCTCTTAAGGTATAAAATACAATAAGTGTATCATTTAACTCTTCTAACTTCCTTAATTCAATGCAAATATCTATTCCATCTAACTCTGGCATTACCAACTCCAATAAAATTAAATTTGGTTTTTCAGATTTAGCAATAACAATAGCTTCTTTTGACTGTTTAACAGAAATCACCTGAAAACCTTCTTGTTTTAAGATAAGTTCGGTTGTATTTAATTGATCTTCATCCGAGTCAATTAATAAAATAGTAAAATCTTTTGGCGAAAATATTTGCATAACGTATTGGGTGCTAAAGTACTTCTGCAAAAAAGCTTTTACATTAAGGTAAGATTAAGTTTACTTTAGCATTTTTTAACATTTGCATAATATTAGATTTAGTAACTTCGTGCAAATATGAAAAGCCTTAGAAATACGCTACTTACCATTTTTGCATGTGCACTTACCATTATGCTTTTCTCTATTTCTATTGCTTCCAGCTATGGTATTGGAAAAGGTAAACTTAATACTGCTGACATTGAAAACATAAACGATTCCGAAGAAATTTCTAAATCAGAAAAAAACGATACGGAAGTAAAATCTAAAAAATTAAAAGTGATTAGTGATGACGATATTTGCCATGAAATAGCATTTATCAACCCTATTTCTTTTGTAAAATACAAACTTACAACAACACATACATCCACCATCCATAGTGGATTCGACAAATTTGTATATTCTCCTCCCGAGTTTTAATTCATATTTCTCCTTTTATAATTTGCTCAATTTGTTTAACACAAATGCATTTCATGCATTTAATATTTATATTATGAACTCTCAAAAGAAACACAAAGAATTAAGTTTTGAACATATAAAAAGTGATTTACCAGCCGGGTTGGTTGTATTTTTAGTAGCTCTGCCACTTTGTTTAGGTATTGCATTAGCCTCTGGTGCTCCTTTGTTTTCAGGAATTATTTCAGGAATTGTAGGTGGAACAGTAGTAGCATTTGCCAGTGGTTCTCCATTAAGCGTTAGCGGTCCGGCAGCAGGACTAACCGTTATTGTATTAAATGCAATACAACAATTAGGCTCATACGAAACATTTTTACTCGCTGTAGTACTAGCTGGTTTAATTCAAATTGCTTTAGGTTATTTGAGAGCAGGAATAATAGGTCATTATTTCCCTTCAAGTGTAATAAAAGGAATGTTGGCTGCTATTGGCTTAATATTAATATTAAAACAAATACCACATGCATTAGGATACGACAAAGATGCTGAAGGCGATTTTAATTTCATTCAAATGGATGGAGAAAATAGTTTTTCCGAAATTATTAATTCTATCAACTTTCTTCATCCTGGTGCTGTTATTATTGCTTCTATATCATTATTTATCCTCATTATGTGGGATAAACCTTTCTTGAAAAAATATGCGTTTTTTAAATTTGTTCCAGGAGCATTGGTTGTTGTTATACTAGGATTAGCACTAAATCAAATTTTTATATCAACCAACTCTCCTTTTGCACTTAGTGGCGACAAATTAGTAATGCTACCTGTTGCAAGTTCTGCTACCGAATTTGTAAATCAGTTTACATTACCCAATTTTTCGGCATTTACAAATTATAATGTATACGTTGTTGCTATTACCATTGCTATTGTTGCAAGTTTAGAATCTTTATTAAGCGTTGAAGCTACCGACAAATTAGACCCATACAAAAGAAATACACCAACGAACAGAGAATTAAAAGCACAAGGCTTAGGGAATGCTATCTCCGGATTAATTGGAGGTTTACCTTTAACTGCAGTTATAGTACGTAGCTCTGCAAATATTAATTCGGGAGGAAAAACAAAGCTATCAGCAATAATACATGGCCTTTTTTTATTGCTAAGTGTAATTGGATTAGCAAGCGTTTTAAACAAAATACCGTTGGCTTGCTTGGCAGCAGTATTATTGGTTGTGGGTTACAAATTAGCCAAAGTATCCCTTTTTAAATCAATGTTTAAATTAGGTTGGGACCAATTTTTACCATTTGTAATTACCATCATTGCTATTTTATTTTCAGATTTATTAAAAGGTATTGCTGTAGGTATGGCTGTATCTATCTTCTTTATACTTAGAAATAATTATAAAAGCGCTTATTACTTTCAAAAAGAAAAACATTCTGATGGAGAAAAAATAGTTATTCAGCTAGCTGAAGATGTTACCTTCATTAATAAAGGAAGTATTGCATTAACACTTGGTCGCTTACCAGAAGATTCTTCGGTAATAATAGATGGAAGTAAATCAAACTCCATTGACATTGATGTATTGGAATTAATTCACAACTTCAAAGAAACTGCTTTATTAAAAAACATTCAACTAGAGTTAAAAGATATTCCTGAGTTTAAAGGAACATCTGGACATTAAGCATCATCTTAAACATCAACACTCTTATAATAAAAAATATTAAAAACTATGAAAACATTAACCAAAGAAATGCAAGCAGCCA
>JAEUTT010000259.1 GCA_016787165.1 Bacteroidia bacterium
TTTAAAATCTTTTTCTTCAATTCCTTCGGTCATGTCGGTTTTAATAAAACCTGGGGCTACGCAGTTGGCAGTAATTCCTCTACGACCAACTTCTTGCGACAAAGCTTTGGTAGCACCTATTACTGCTGCTTTTGCTGCAGAATAGTTGGTTTGCCCTGGCAATCCTTTTAAACCTGATAATGAAACTACATTTACTACACGCCCGTATTTTTTTACTAACATTCCTTTGATTAACACACGTGTAACATTGTAAAAACCACCCAAACCTGTGTTTAATACAGAATACCAATCTTCATTGCTCATCCACATCAATAATTGATCTTTGCGAATACCAGCGTTATTTACTAAGATCTCAATAGTTTTGCCTTGATTTTTATCAATCCACTCATTTAATTTTGTTTCTACTTGCTCTTGATTTGAAACGTCAAATTGCATGATTTCTCCATCACTTCCTTTTTCACGAACCATTGCCAATGTTTTTTCTGCTTCTGTTGCATTGGATGTATAATTAATAATTACATAATGACCAGCTTCCGCCAATTGCACACAAATTGCACGACCAATACCTCTTGAACCTCCTGTTACTAATGCGTATCTCATATTTTTTTAAAATTAATATTCCTAATAAAACTAAAATTTTTTACTCTACTCATTCTAGATAATCGCGATAGCTATCGGGACTAACGGATAATAATCTATAATTGTCGTTTACTCAAGCTATAAATGCAGGGCTATTGCCTTGCAAATGAATCTTCACTTTTTCAAGCTTTTTGTATAAAATAGTGTCATCTTCAAAACGAGGAATGATGCCTCTAATTTCTTTATATGTTTTGTTAATAGCACTCGAAAGCTTGGCTTCACATTTAAGTGCATCTATTGCTTGTGTAGCACTTACTAATTCAATAGCTAAAACCTGATAAGCATTTTCAACCACCTTAGCTGTAATTAAAGCAGCATTTGTTCCCATGCTTACAATATCTTGATTATCGTTATTATTAGGAATACTATGAATGTACATTGGGTTCGACAACATTTGATTTTCTGCTGTTGTAGATGTTGCTGTAAATTGAGCCGCCTGCATTCCAAGATTTAAACCCAATGTTCCTAGATTCACAAATGGAGGTAATTTCCCATTTAGTTTATCATTCATTAAAAAATTTAACTGCCTCTCCGACAACATAGTAAGTTTAGTTATCGCAATCTTTAGTTTATCCATTTCCAAAGCCACATAATCTCCATGAAAGTTGCCTCCATGAAACACATTATTATTTGCTTTATCTATTATCGGATTATCGTTTACTGAATTTACTTCGTTCTCCAAAACAGTTTGAGTGAAGTTAATTGTATCTAGTATCGGGCCTAAAATTTGAGGAACACAACGTATTGAATAATACTCTTGCACTTTTTCTTTAAAAATTTCAACCTTCGTAATTTCATCGTTAAATAAATGCTCTTCTCTTTTACGCAATAATTTACTATCGCCCATTGCTTTAAATAAAGCTGCAGCAATAGCACGCTGACCTAAATGAGGTTTAACACTATTTAATTCTATTGAAAAATGATCGTTATACGACTCTACCATTTCAATAATAAGAGCCGATGAAGCTAAACTCCAATTCAATAACTGTTTGGCGTGCAACAAATTAACCATTGCAATACCAGTCATTACCGATGTTCCATTAATTAAGCCTAATGCCTCACGTAAATGTACTTTTATAG
>JAEUTT010000267.1 GCA_016787165.1 Bacteroidia bacterium
CAATATTAGCCAATAAAGTAGCCGCAGGAAAGGTTGATTGATTCGTTGATTGCCCATGAAAATGTCCACTCACAATAAAACTATAGTTCTGCAAACTATCGTGTACTTTTAGTTGATTAAACGGACTTACCTGAGCTATCATGAAATAGCTGTTCAATAAAATGCTCAGGATTAGTATGTATTTACTTTTTCTTTTCATTTTTTATAATCAACTCTACATCATCTATTTCTTTTTCAACTTTTTTATTATCTATTACAATTTTTGATTTTTTCTCTTGTAAATAAGGCTCTTTTACATCTTGCATAGTTAAGCCGGAACCTTCGACCTGAGCATGCCCTGCAGCAGGTTTATTTTTATATGCAACAATGCCATAATCACAGGAAGAGATTTTCACCTTCTTAAAATTAATGATAGAAAAATCTTCGGCAGCAATTGCTATTCTCGAGTTTTTTATGGTTATATCAGTCAAAGAAACAAATGAACCGTCTTTTATATTGATGGCTTTATTCGTGGAGCCATTAATATAAATAGCTGTTGCACTTAAATTAGATTTAGTAGCATCAATAGCATTTTCTTTACAATCTTCAAAAACAATATTTTCAATTTTTCCTTCCGAAAAATCAATATCCAGTGCATCGTCATGCATCGTTGAAAAAAGTATTTTATTAAGTAAAAATTTAGAACGAATCATATTCACAGCATCCTCTGATTTAAAATCATAAAAATTACAATTCAACATCTCTACATCAGATTCATAAAAAGTGAGGGCTGCACTACGTTTCCATTGTTTATCATTTACTTTAGCGAAATTTCGGAATACTACATTTTTAAATATTGATTTTTGATTGGAAATAATCACAATTCCTTGAGCGCTTGCATCAGAAGAATGAATTTTAATTGGCTGTTCTTCTGTTCCAATGATGACAACAGGACTATAAGAAATAATTTTTGAATTATTTTTCATATCCAATTCCAGTCCTTGTTTAAAAAGTAAGGTATATCCTTCAGGAACAATTAAGTCTTTATTTAATACCTGTTTCCCCTCTTGAACTACAATGGTTTTATCCGATTTATTTATTGTAATAAATGTAAACTCCTCAACAGTGGGATTTTTATTTTTTAATTCTTCGGCAATGAACTCACTATCTGTATGTGGATAAGGAAACACTTTGGCTTGCATCCTAGCAGATGAACCCAAAATAGAGTAATTAATTTTTAATGAATCTTCCCATTTTTTAGGTAAGCCTGTTCCATTAAATTCAAATTGGTACTCTTTATAGTTTAATGCTTGCTCCTTAGCTTTGGCTGGCAAAATAATTTCGGACAAAGCTGCATATTTTGCCCCATCCAGCTCTATTGAATAAACCTCCACAGGCAATGCATCTATTGGAGCAATTTGAACAACCAGTTTATCACCCTCTGCTTTGTTCAAATAAGCATGAATTGCTTTAGGAGGATTTAAAATATGTGTAATCTGCTTTTGGCGTTTGTAATAATCATTTTTATCAAATTTCTTATAAGGAAATTCTTTATAAATAATAGCTAAATTTTTCTTTAACTCCTCATTTGAATCTGCAAAAAAAGCGTCCAAATATTCAGGCTTTGAAACACGGACAAGCTGTTTCATATACTCTTTAAAAAAAGCTTTATTGCTAAAAATCATTTCATGCCATTCGGAATAATTTTGTGTAGAATCAAGAGCAACAAACATATATTGTGATGACAAATCACGAGAACCAAGTATTGTAAAACTCTCATAAGCCACAGGTTCAAGCTTTGCAGTAACGGGATTGTAGTAATATTTTATATCACTCCAGTCGATACTATGAATACCACCCACCAAATCAATAATTGCATGAAATTTTGCTAACCGAGGAATATCAAATGCTTGTTCGACAGAGATTTTTCGATTTCTTAATCCTTCAATAATCGCGATTGCTTTTAGATAATATTGCCTTTGAATACTATCTTTTAAAATTTTTTCTTCTCTATATGCTTGTGGATCGGCTGAATAATAAGAAGCAAACTCATCAGCGGAAGCATTTTTTTGATATTGGTTAAAACGATTTACCCAATACAAATCGGGATTATAACGCAATATTGGTCCTTTTAAACGATTATTGTTTTCAACCAATTCATTTTCAAAATT
>JAEUTT010000285.1 GCA_016787165.1 Bacteroidia bacterium
AAAATTTATTTTAGGAATTTCCTGATTGCCATTCATCCAGCTAAAAACACCAGTCCCCGCATCTCCAAAATTAATTATACCAATGTATAAATGCCATTTTTTTAACATATCTAAGCTACCATCTTTCATCGTTCTAAAAATAGTATAGATGATTGAATCTTCTTTAATTGTTGCATACACATCTCTTGTTTTGCTATCGTAGTCATCAAAATAGGTACATATTTTCTTCCCTTCGGCCACCATTTTGTAACCTTCACATTCTTTTGTATCCTGTGCGTTGATGCTTGCGTTGCTTGTTATTATTGCAATAACTGCAAATAAAAGTTTAATAGATTTCATGATTTTTATTTTTAAGATTATAATGCAAACAAACTCAAAAAAATAAAAAACAAGTGATTTTATTTCACGAAACAACCTTATTGTTTCATGAAATGGAATTTGGAATTTGAATAATGACTTTTGTGCCTACTGATAGATTATTTTCTTCTTTGTCAATAATTTCAAAATGATAAACATATTTACTTTGAGTATTTAATAAATCAATTCTCTTTTCGGTAGCTTGTGTTGCAAATGATTGATGTTTATGAGTCTGTTTTTTATTAATTGCTTCCGATCTTTTTCTGCCAACACCATTATCATCTATCACACAAGTTAAACTTTTGCTGAATGAAAAATGTATTTGTAATTTTTTTTCTCCTTTTTTATGCATCAATCCGTGTTTTAATGCGTTTTCAACAAATGGCTGAATAATCATAGGAGGGATAAAGTGTTCTTCGGTATTTATGTTTTCATCTGTTTCAATTTTAAATTTAAAATCATCACCAAATCTTAATTTTTCTAATTGTAAATAAGTGTCTAATACTTCTATTTCTTCCGATAGAAGTATTTCATTTTTTTCAGAAATTTCTAATATTTTACGCATCAGCAAGCCATACTTACTGAGATAGTAATTTGTGCTTTTGATGTCGTTTTTTAAAATTAAATCTTGTAATGAATTTAGTGTATTAAACATAAAGTGAGGGTTCATTTGTGACTTGAGTGCAGTTAGTTGTGATGCAATCATTCTATTTTTTAGATCTGCTTTATGCCGAATAAAATTAATTCGTGCAATAAAAATTATTGCAACAATTCCAGAAAAAACGAAAACAATTAGCACATAAAACCACCATCTTTGCCAAAAAGGAATCTCAACAGAGATAGGCAATATTATGCTTTTGCTTTCCACCCCATGTTCATTAATAGATTTTAATTCTAGTTTGTAATCACCCGATGGAATTCTTGAAAAAATAATGTAGGGTGTGGATGCTGGAATAAATGTGTATCCAGTATCTAAGCCAATTAATTTGTATTTATAAAAAAAATTTCCTCTACTTTTAAATGCTGTAGAATTAAATGAAATTTTAATGTTGTTGTTTGTATATGGTAGCTTCAGTGTATTTGTATAGTCAATGTTTTCATTGTTGGAATAAATCCCTGTTAATTTAATGGATGGAATTGACTTATTTTTCCATTCCATATTTTCAGGAAAAAATGTAATTCCTTTGTTTGTAGCTAAATAGATATAA
>JAEUTT010000295.1 GCA_016787165.1 Bacteroidia bacterium
TCAGCATTTAATAATTAACAATCAACCTGCTTACGTTGCAGAAACAATGCAACACATGTATGAAGTTAAAACTAAAAATGGAAGCTTATTAAGTCCAAAATTAATTGAAAACTTTGATATCACCGACCCTATTCAAACAAGTGAAGACTCAACTGGTTTCTTTTACATTGTTAATCTTCCAAATAATAAAGTAGATGCTCTCAAAAAAATAGACATTATTGCTTCTGTTGATTCATTGTATGAGCAAGCAGGAGAATATAATTCACGTATTTTCCCACATTCACCAAACTATAAATGGAACAATGATAATTTTGGACCTCTTTACATTCCTAAATCAGGAACCACCATCAAAATAGATACAACCAACATTGTTTTATATAATAGAATAATTAAAAATTATGAAGGGAATGATTTAGAAATCAAAGGCGATAAAATTTATATTAATGGTGAAATAGCAACCAGCTATACCTTTAAAATGGATTACTTTTTTATGATGGGAGATAATCGTCATAACTCAGCAGATTCACGTGCTTGGGGGTTTGTACCAGAAGATCATGTGGTAGGAAAACCGGTTTTTATTTGGATGAGTATTAAAGAAGATAACAAAAATACTTCTAAAAAACAAAGTGGATTTATTGCCAAACTTAAAACATCATTGTTTGAAGATGCAAACAGAAGGGCTAGGTTTTTCACATTTGTTGGAAATGATGGCATTTCAAAATCCTATTTAATTCACTTTTTAATTCTTGTTGGAACTATATGGGGATTTAATTTTTATAGAAAAAAACGCAAACAAAAAGAAATCAATAAATAATAACTTTCTTCTATTCCCTCCGTTAAACAGAGGGAATAATTTTTTAATTGAAAAAAAAATCACATATAAAAGAATGGATTAAAGCAATTTTAATTGCATTTATCTTCATTATTACATTTAGAGCATTTTGCTTTGAAGCTTTTACTATTCCATCTTCTTCGATGGAAAAAACACTTCTTATAGGTGATTATATTATTGTAAATAAATTAAGTTACGGCCCCCGAATACCAAATACACCACTATCGCTACCATTTTTTCATCAGCAAATCAACGAACATACAAAATCATTTCTCGACTGGATTTCAATCCCCTACACTCGATTATTTGGTGAACCAGACATTGAACGAAATGATGTAGTGGTTTTTAATTATCCAATGGAACTCGACTATCCTGTTGACCAGCGAACACATTACATTAAGAGATGCTTAGGCTTACCTGGGGATACATTAGAAGTAAAAAACGGATTGGCTTATGCAAATAGGAAGCTGGTTGATAACATCAATAACTTACAACTTAATTATAAAATTTTAGTTAATACAGATACCATTGACAATGATTCATTAACCAAGCTAGGGATTACAGAAGGAGGCAAAATGAGCAATAAAGGAGAATATTGGTTTACATTGACAGAAGAAAACATTCACCAATTAAGACAATTTAAAAATGTAGCAAGCATTGAACAATTGCTTGAAAAAAAAGGAATGTACAATGACTATATGTTTCCAGAAAATGAGCATTATATGTGGAATATCGATTATTATGGACCGCTATATATTCCTAAAAAAGGTGATTCTGTAAAATTAACAATCGACTCACTCCCACTCTACCAACGAATTATTCGTGAATACGAAAAAAACGAACTGCACACCAGCAACGATTCTATATTTATTAATGGTGCGTATGCAACACACTACACCTTTAAAATGAATTATTATTTTATGATGGGCGACAATAGACATAATTCGGCTGATTCTCGTTTTTGGGGCTTTCTTCCCGAAGATCATATTGTTGGTAAAACAGTGTTGGTATTCATGTCGATTGACAAATCAAATAGCAATAAATCGTTTAGATGGAATCGATTATTAAAAGGGGTGAATTAAAAATTTATGGATTATTTACTTGAATTAGAAAAAGAACATTCGCGTAAAAACACTGATGCTATTGTAAAATACATTGGAAATAATCAAATAGAGTTTGGTAAAATTATTAATATCATTTATACAGCAAAAGCTCCTATCCCTCAACGTGCCGCTTGGATTATTGCCACAGTCACAAAACAATCGCCCGAATTAATCAAGCCTTATGTTTCAAAATTTATTCTCACCATCAATGATTTTAAAGTTGATGCAATAAAAAGAAATTTTTTGTTAGCATTAGCAGAACAAAAAATTCCTTCCAAATTGCAAGGAAGATTAATTAATACATGCTTTGAGTATATGCTATCTTCAACAGAACCAGTTGCTATTAAAGTACATTCAATGCAAATTGTAGCGAACCTTTGTGCTGAGCATCCTGAATTAATTCCTGAGCTTAAATCAGTTATATTTCAGGAAACAGAAAAAAACTCAGCCGCATTTACCGCAAGAGCAAAAATGATTTTTAAAAAGTTAGATAAAATCAAAAAAAAATAATTTTATTTTAACCGATAATCTTCATATACCGATTGTTGAAATGCTTTGCCCAGCCTCCATAAGCTATCAGAAAGCTTTTTGTTTTCATTGGTAGAATCGATAACTAAACCATCTAAACCATGCTGATAGCCAACAGAACCATCAGTTGTTACCATCCCACCACCTGCAAAACTACAATAGTATGCAAATGACTTGGTATATGGATTAAACATATTCTTACTCCACACATATTGCTTTGCTTCATTAGATAAACCCAGTTGATTCAATAAAGTAGCAGGAATATCCATTTGAGATAAAACTTTATCTATTTTTTTTCCTTTGTATTCGGGTTTTATAACATCGCCAAAAAACAACAAAGGAATACGATGATATTCGGAATCATAAACACTAAAATCTTTATGCGTTGCATGACTATGATCGGCCACAATTACAAATAGTGTATTCTTGTACCACTGCTCTTTTTTGGCAGCATTCATAACATTCTTAAAAACGGCATCACAATATGAAATCGAATTTATATAATCATTCTCTTTATGATTCACTAGTTTGCTTTTTTCTCCCACATAATCATAAGGCATGTGCGAGCTCAAAGTAAACCATGCATATAAAAATGGTTGCTGTGCTTTATTTAAAAACGACAAGTATTCTTTGGCCATATATTCGTCTTGAATACCTAATTTACCCCGTTCTATAGAGCCATCAAAATCTTTTTCTTCCTTTACAATATCAAACTCTTTATTAAAAATATAGCTTTTGATATTTCCATAGTTTAAATCGCCACCAAAAACAAAAGCACTTTGATAGCCATATTTTTTAAGATCTTGATTAATACATGGAATTTTTGTTGATTTTGAAATTTGATTAACAATACTAATTCTTGAAACAGATGGATAACCACTCAAAATAGAAGGTATTCCTTGATCAGAAACGTAAGCTGGAGGGTATAACTTCGAAAATAAAACACCTTCATTACTCAAACTGTCAATAAAAGGAGCAAAATTATCCCCACCAAATGACTTAATAACATAAGCACTCCAGCTTTCCATAATAATAAAAACAATGTTGGGGCGATTGGTTGTTAAAAACACTTCAGTACTATCTTTTTCAACTGAATACAAGTCCCTCACCATTCTATCGGCCTGTGTTTGTTCAAAATCTTTAAAAGGGTTTTCTTGAGAGAGCTGAAAATAATCAGAAATGCTATACATGATATTCCAAAATGGATTCACTGCTACATCATTTACGATTGGCTTATTACAAAAATAAGCATCGCTATTTTGAATAGGGATCGCTTGTAAGCCACCACGAATAAAGATAATAAGGACCGCAAAAATAGATACAACAAAAATTAAAGTATATGATAACTGTTTTAGAATTGTATTTTTAAGTTCAAAACTTTGTTTTGAAAATTTGATTTTTTTATTGTAAAAAACAACAAACATGGCAATAAGTAAAAGTGATAATCCAAAAAACAAAACGGTTAAACCCCAAGAAGTAGTTTTAAAAACTTCGGATGGATGCATAAAATGCTGTAAAGCTTGCATGCTTAATTTTGATTTCCATTCTCGATACAAACATGCCTCACCCACTACAGTTAATGTATAAACGATAATGAGTAAATAGTTTATAAAATCAATAAAATACAAAAAAAGTTTCTTTTTAAAGATTAAAAAGAAAATTAGGAGCACACTAGGAACCGACAAAAAATAACCTGCTGTTGATAAATCTAAACGTAATCCTTTGTAGAAAGACTGAAACAGGATAGTGATAGATACATCTGATAACAAAGGAGTTACACACAAATAAAAAGAGAGCCTACCTAGAAAAAAAACAAGCATCCAAAACAATAATAGGTAAAGTAATTGGCTGATAATTTTTCTCACAATGAATTGTTGTTATATTTTGAACACGAAGTTATAAAACATTCATAAAATGATACTAAATTAGCGGAAATATTTACTTTTTGTGAAAGTATACAACTCTATTGACGATTTTAAAAATTCATTTTTAAGCAAGGGGACAATCAAAAATCCGGTTGTAACAACTGGTACATTTGATGGTGTACATCTCGGACATCAGAAAATTATCAATCGCTTAAAACACCTTGCAAAAGATATTGATGGAGAAACTGTTTTGCTAACATTTTACCCACATCCTCGCATGGTATTATACCCAGATGATAATGATTTAAAGCTGATTAATACACAAGCAGAAAAAATTGAGTTATTAAATAAGTACGGAATAGATCATTTGATTATTCATCCTTTCACCAAAGATTTTTCCCGCCTTAGTTCCTTAGAGTTTGTTAGAAACATATTGGTAAACACCTTGTTTACTAAACGATTGGTTATTGGCTACAATCACCATTTTGGAAGAAATAGAGAAGGTTCTTTTGAACATCTGAAAGAATTTGGACCACTATATGGTTTTGAGGTAGAAGAAATACCAGCAAAAGATATTGATTCTATTGAGGTAAGTTCAACTAAAATAAGAACAGCCCTTCTTTCGGGAGATATGACCACAGCAAATAGTTATTTAGGACATCCATTTAGCATTAAAGGCACCGTTATTGGTGGAAAAAAACTAGGAAGAACTATCGGCTATCCTACAGCCAATATTGCATTAAATGATAAATATAAGATTGTACCAAAAGATGGGGTGTATGCTGTTCAGGTTGCGATAAAAAACAGGTTGTTCAAAGGAATGTTAAATGTTGGCGAAAATCCTACTATTGAAGGGAAAGGAAGAAGTATAGAGGTAAACATTTTTGATTTTAATGAAGATATCTATAAACAAGAAGCAACTATTTATTTTATTAAGCGTCTACGAGATGAACTTAAGTTCAATGGCATAGATGAACTTACCAAGCAGCTAGCTCAAGACAAAATAAACGCATTAAGTATTTTAGACAAATGAAATTATTGAAAATTATTTTACTTTTTACATTTATTGCTCTTTCTCAATTTACCGTTGCCCAATCGGTATTGCTCGACTCGCTTACACTTGATACATTAAAAGCATATACAAACCTGGAAGAAGCACTTAAAAATCCGGATAATGTTATTAAACTTGAACTTCGAAAAAAGAAATTAAAGTCGTTCCCTAAAGAAATTATGACTTTTAAAAACTTACAATATTTAGATTTAAGTAAAAACAATATTTCAGAAATTCCGGAAGAAATTGAGCAATTAGGAAGCTTACAATACCTTTCTCTTTCAAAAAACAAAATAGAGTCAGTGCCAAAACAAATTGGTGAATTAAGTCATTTGTATTATCTCAATCTAAACCAAAATGATTTAACATCATTGCCGCCACAAATAGGCAAATTAACAAAGCTTCGCAACTTAGATTTATGGAGCAATAACATTGAACGTTTCCCTAACGAAATGAAAGACTTAAAAAGCTTAAAATTACTTGATTTGAGAGTTATTTTAATTCCGGATGCAGAACAAGAACGTATTCAAGGAATGTTACCCAAAACCAAAATTCACTTTTCGCCCTACTGCAAATGTCAGCAGTAATAAATCAATTCTACTAAAATTGTAAATAGATAGGCATTACTTGTTCGGCCTGTTTTACTTGAATTACAATCCAGATAAATAATAAAATAACAGCTAGTCGCCCAACTAATGTTATTTTAGATAAAAACAATTCCGAAAAATACTGATATGACTTAGGTATAAAATGAATAACATAACCCAATCCCATTACAATCAATATTGTTTGATAACCCATTGCAAAATCTTTCCAAGCAGATGCGTTAAAGTTCATAAATATCTGCGATAAAATAATTTTTGCATCAGCAAAGGAAGATGCTTTAAAAAATATCCAACAAAAACAAACAAAATGAAAGGTAATAATTCCACCAATCAAATGAAGCCACCAACGCTTTTCTTTAAAGTATGACAAAAATCGAAAGCGCTCAATTGTGGCTAAACGCATTTTATCTACTGCTAAAGCTAAGCCATGCATCCCCCCCCAAATAATAAAATTAAAAGATGCACCATGCCACAAACCTCCCAAAAGCATAGTAATCATTAAATTAATGTATTGCCTAAACTTCCCTACCCTATTTCCTCCCAATGAAATGTACAAGTAATCTTTTAACCATGATGATAATGAAATGTGCCACCTGCGCCAAAACTCAGTAATACTTGTTGATTGATAAGGAGAGTCAAAATTTTCATTCAATGAAAAACCCATCCATTTTGCCATTCCAATGGCCATATCCGAATAACCCGAAAAATCGCAATATATAACCATTGCATAGCCATATACACCCACCAAACATTCAATTCCAGAATGACGAGAAGGATCATCAAAAATATATTGAACGTAGTTAATGTATATATAATCCGATATAACTACCTTTTTAAATAAGCCTCCCAAAATAAGATACAAGCCTTTAGAAATATCAGAAGTAGTTACAAAAATATCTTTTCTAATTTGAGGAATAAAATCAGCCGCCCTTACAATCGGCCCCATCACCAATTTTGGAAAAAATGATAAGAAAAAACAATAATCTAAAAAGCTTTTAACAGGTTTAAACTTTCCTCTATACACATCTATTGTATAGCTTAAATTTTCAAACGTATAAAAACTAATACCAATTGGTAGTATTAAGTTCAGCGGTTTTATTTGTCCTTGCGCAAAATCATTGATAATTTCAATAAAAAAATTAGTGTATTTAAAATACACCAACAATCCTAAGTTGATAGTAATGCTAAAAATAAGGATGAGCTTTTTCTTTGTTTGTGAACGAGTAGCATACAACCAGTTAGCTAAACTATAATCAACAACGGCCGAAAGTAAAATGAACAAAAAATAAAAACCACAAGCTTTATAAAAAAAGTAAAGCGAGAAAATGGTAAAATAAACTACACGTGATAATTTATGCTTGTATAAAAATTGGTAGCCGATTAAAAAAATCAAAAAGAAAAAAAGAAAAAAGCCGCTATTAAACAAGAGTGGATCTTTCGCATTGTATGTTAACTGCGAAAGTACTTTTTCAATATCAAATGTGTTTTCAACAAACATTTATTTTTCAATTGATTTTAGTTTGTACTTTTCGTAATTATCTTCAATCAATGCTTTGTACAATAAATAACCCTGCATTTGATAGCCCAACCCTGTAAAATGAACCTTATCTTTTGCTGATAATTTAGCCAAATACCAATTTTGCATGGAGCCATAGCCACCCATTACTTCATACAAATTCCAATAAGCGATATTGTGCTCTACTGCATATTTTATAATTGTTTCCTTGGCTAATTTCATGTCTGAGTTTTTTAATCGCCCATTTTTTGTTCTTCGATACGAATCAGGCGGAGTACTTAATAAAAAAACAGCATTAGGATTTGAAGCTTTCAATGATGTGATTAAGGTATCTATTTGTCCATAAAAAGCATCTTTGTTAAAACTTGTAGCATAAGCTTCATTTGTACCAAGTGAAACAATAATCAAGTCGGGTGATAAATAAGTTAATTGTTCTTTAAAATATTTCGACAATGAATAATGCCTATACTCTGCCCCATTTACACCAATCATATTGTATAATACTCCAGATGAATCATTCTCAAGCAACATACCATAAATACGAGAATATTTTGAGCTTAAAGTATCTGTTTTTTTGTTTCGTAAATAAACTTGCTGAATAGGCTTATCAAATTTTAACTCCGATACAAAAGAAGTTGAATCTGTTTGGTTATATGAAAATACACCTCTTTCACAATTCAGTTCATCACAAACACTAATATCATAATTTTGTTTGCCTTTTTCATGAAACAAACTAAGCTTATTAAATGCATAACCCAATTGATTTTGGTTTTTCACTAATACATTTATCTCAGCAGCTGAATCAGCAGTTTCAATGGTATATCCGCTGATACCTATTGGCAAAGGCTTTTCATAAAAAACATTTCGTTTATAATTCCAAGCAGTATTTGTACTTGTTTTATAACTTGTAGGTTCATTACTTTTTGCCAATCGATATGGGAATATTAAACCTCTTCCAGCATTTCCAAATTTTAATTGAAATTTTTGACGTACAGTACCCGATAAGCCATCCGCTTGAATATGAGAGTCACCAATATGAACAATTTTAACTACTCCCTTTTTTGACTTTTCAAGCTCTACTAATTTACTATAAAAAGTTACAAGTGAAGTACTATCATTTTCAATCTTATTTAACTCAATTTTTATAAATTTAAAATTGCTGATATATGTCGAATCTACTGTTGTTTGTGAAAAAGAATTGATCACAAACAAGAAAAAAACGATTCCAAAACTATATATTTTAATTTTCTGCATGTGTTATTTTTTATCACCAACTGAAGCCACTGAGAACTTCATTTTTTTATAATCTCTATACTCGCTCATTATTTTTTCATACAATAAACGTCCTACTTTTTTTGCTCCTTTGTAATTTAAATGGGTATAATCTTTATTAGCTAAAACAGTATCACCTTCTACCCATTTTACCATGCTACCATAGCCTCCCATAGCATCATACAAACTCCAAAATGCAATGTTATTTTTTTGTGCTAATCTTTTTTGTGCATTTACCATTATCGGAACACTTGGATCCGTATAAAATTCATTCCCATTTTTATAGGCTTTATCCCCTACACTTACTAACAATATACTTGTGTTGGGGAAGCTTGATCTTATTAATTTAATTACTTTATCCATACCAAGTTCATACCAAGAAAAATCTTTCACTTGCGGACTAATCGCATTTAAGCCATATTCCAATACAATTAAGTCATAATCAAGGTGAGCTTGAGTAGCTTCATATACTTCTTTTTTAATTTTTGATAATGTCAAACCCGAATTTCCTCTAAACGAAAAGTTATCTACAAATACACCACTATCACTCTCTAGGCTAAAACCATAAATATCAAGTGGTGATTCGCATTGAAAGCGTGCATCTACTTTTGTAAAATAATTAGGTTGCTCAATTTGCAACTCATTTACAGGTTCGGTACCTTTTAACAAGTATCGTTTGCCATTTAAAATAACATAATTGCTTTTATCTGATTTACCATATAATAGTTTAATGGTATTAAATTTATCGATATGGTTTTTATTTACAGCCACATATTTTACCCAGCTACCCGAATTTATATCAGTTGTATCTAAAGTGTTCATTATACTTGGAACAAATGCGTATCCTGAAATTCCTAATGAATGATTATTGGGGATTTCTTCTAATAAATTATAGGTTACCCAATCTTTAAATGAATGAATAACGCTTGTTCTAAAGCCCGACACATGAGATGTAATTGGTACAAAACCTACTCCGTAACCACCAAACTGACTTTGCATACTACTTCTAAAATCTTGTGAAATCAAATCTCCTTCAATCATCGAATCACCAAAGTAAGCTATGCGGGTTTTGTTTTTTGATTTTAATGTTTGAGTTAATGATTCAAAAAAAGGAGCTAATTCAGGAGTGCTGTCCGAGTTAAAATCAATAATTTCGGTTATATCGAATTGTCGCTGAACAACAGCAACACTATCTTTTGCTATGATTGAATCCGACACAATTACTGTAGGTAAAGGAACTTTTTGAGCTTTACCTGTTAACAAAAGTTCTGAGATATAATCAATTTTTTTTGATCTAAAAAATCCAAAATTCCATTGTGTTTCGGCAAAAGAAAATGCAACTAAAATAAGTACTGTAGCAAACAACATAACAAGCGGTTGGTACAGTTTATTGCGTGACGACATGAAAATTTGAGATTAAAAAGAATTCGCAATAGCGATAAAGTCGGCTGCTTTTAAGGATGCTCCACCAATTAAACCTCCATCAACATCAATGCAAGCAAAAAGTTCTTTTGCATTTTGAGCATTACAACTTCCACCATATAGTATTGAAATTTGTTCGGATATATCTTTGCCGTATTTTTTATTGATCTCGGCACGTATAAAATTGTGCATTCCTTGCGCTTGATGGCTTGTGGCAGTTAAACCTGTTCCTATTGCCCAAACAGGCTCATAAGCAATAATTAATTTACTAAATTCGGCAGGTGTTAAATGAAACAATGCATCTTTCAACTGTTGCTTTACAGCTTCTAAATGCTTATTTGCATTACGCTCTTCCATGTTTTCACCTAAACAAAAAATAGGAGTAAGACTATTTGCCAATGCAGTATTTACTTTTTGCGTTAATAAAGCTGAGTTTTCACCAAAATATAATCTACGTTCGGAATGACCAATAATAACATACTGAGCACCACACGATGAAATCATTTCTGCTGATATTTCTCCCGTATATGCTCCGCTTGTTTCTTGGTGGCAGTTTTGTGCTGCTACTGCCATATCTGATTTTGATTTTACCAATTGTGAAATATGAGCAATATGAACAAATGGTGGAGCTATAATTTTTAATACATCAGCAGGACTATCCAATGCTATTAATTCATTCACCAACTCTAATCCTTGATGAATATTTTTATTCATTTTCCAATTACCAGCAACAATCTTTCTTCTCATAGTACGCTAAATTATTGAACCCTTACACGAGGATCTAAAATACCATAAACAATATCTACACCTATATTTATTATTACAAATATCATTGCAAAAACAAGTGTTGCGCCCATTACCACAGGTAAATCATTTTTATTTAATGCATCTACCACTTCATAACCAATGCCTTTCCAATTAAATATAATTTCAACAAAAACAGCACCTGCCATTAAACCTGCAAACCAGCCAGAAATTGCTGTTATTACAGGATTTAAAGCATTTTTTAAAGCATGCTTAACCACTACAGTATAAAACGACAAGCCTTTAGCTGTAGCAGTTCTGATGTAATCTTGCGATAATACATCTAACAATGAACTTCTGGTTAATTGAATAATGATAGCTAAAGGACGTAAACCTAAAGTAATAGTTGGCAGGATTAAGTTTTTTAAATTCAAATGTTCATCACCAAAATCATCGGTACTAAACAACGTTCCTACGTGATTCAATCCTGTATAATCTCTTAATATAAAACCAAACAGCCATGCAATAATTAATCCTACAAAAAATGAAGGTAATGCCATACCAAAAATGGCAAATATTAACGAGCCTTTATCAAGCCATGTGTTTTTACGAACAGCAGAAAAGATACCTAAAATAATTCCGAAAATAGCACCAAAAGTAATAGATGAAAATGCTAAAACAGTTGTTTCGGGAAGCGTTTCAATAATAATATCCGACACTTTTCGTTTGGTAATGTACGACCTTCTTAAATAAGGAAACTTTAGCACCAATACTTTAGTTCCGCCTACTGAAAACAATTTTAAGTTGCTCGAATATTTTTCTGGATTTAAATAAAGGTAGTGCTCTTTATTTTCGGCATCATGAATTGATAGAGGAGACAAATCGTTCAGATACATCATAAACTGAGTAATCATAGGCTTATCTCTACCTAAATCTTTATTAATTGCATCAATAGATGCTTGATCGGCTCTTTGACCTAACATCATACGAGCAGGGTCGCCCGGTAATACATTAAACAATAAAAACACAACGGTTATTACCCCTAACAATACCAAAAATCCGTAGAATAAACGCTTTACTATAAATTTTATCACAAGAGTAGCTTACTTTTTAAAATACATTTCTTTTACATCATTAAACGATGGAATAGTATGATGGTGCCACATACCAATTACTGTCCCACCTTTTAAAAGCATTAAACCCGGATTTGAGCGTACCATTGTTTTTAAAACAGTACCATCCGTATTATAAAAATCAAATTCTAAATTATTTTCTTCTTTAATGGTTTTAATTGCCTCCTTTGTTGAGGAAGTTAAACATACAAAAGAAACTCTATTTTGCTTACACAAACTGGCAAAATCATTAATTTTCCCAAAGGCACTTTCATTGGCTTTCTC
>JAEUTT010000311.1 GCA_016787165.1 Bacteroidia bacterium
CAATATTGTATTCTAGTATAAACTCATCATTTCGCTTCTCGAGTTGGGTTGTTGCTTTTAGGATTTTATCTGAATTGTCGCTTATTAAACAGTACACTTCATCATCGGCATGTGGCTTTTCGAGTTTAACGATAAATTCAAGTTTGTTTTCTAGGAGCAAGCGATTTTTTTCTTTTACATAAATTTGAAATGAGTGATCTATTTTTTCTCCTCTTTCATCCCATTCTTCAGTGCCTATAGTAGGTTTGTTATGGTAAAAATAAGTAATTGCTTTAGGCTTACCATTGTTGTGAAAAAATTCTTGTTTACCTTCCTTCATTCCATCTTCATAGTGCAATTTTTTTAAAACTTTTCCACTCCTATAAGTATAAGTAGTAGAATATCCGTTTAAATAATCATCTTTAAAATTAATCTCTTCATACACTTTTCCGTCTTCGTTGTATTTTTTCCAGGTTCCATTTTTCTTGAAATCTTTCATGTATTGAAAATACTTTAATTTACCATTTTCATGATAAAAAAAAGCAGAATCATTAAGCGTATCATTTTTGTAATACTGTCGAACTTTTAGTTTCCCATTTCTATAAAATTCTTTTAGTTCTCCAATTCTTTTTCCATCCTTGTATTCAACAATTTGTTGAACAATTTTTGAGCTAGGGAAGTACACCGTTTTTACACCATCTTTCCCATCAAATTCATTGGAGCAAGAAGATGTGAGAATAATAATTGCAATAGAAATTAATAAATACTTGTGTAGCATTTGAAAAAAAATTAATCCTTCACTCTGTTAAATTTCAATGCTTTAAGCATCCATGTTGGTAGCGGTTTCAAAGCATCGCGCTTGCGTAAATCTAAATACCAGCCTAGTTTTTTCATGATAGGTATTTTCTTTGTTTCCACAAATTCAATTAATGCTCCATCCGGATCTTCAATATAGCTAAAATGACCAGCAGCTTCGCCCATGTCAAATTTTTCTCCGCTATCCACTGTAAAAGGATGCCCTTTTGTAGCACAGAGTTCTTTCATTGCTTGTTGATTGGTAATGTCGAAGCAAAGATGGATAAACCCTTGATCTCCCCAAAAACGATTTTCAAATATTTTGCGTGGTGTACGGTCGTACACTTTTACTAATTCAATTTCACTTTCACCTAGTAATTGTGAAAAAGCACCTACTCTTGGTTTACTGTGTTTTAATAATATTCTGCGAACTTTCTGCGTACCGCTAGGTAAATTTTTAAAATCTTCAAATACCCCTTCTTTGTCGTAAACAACAGTGTCGTATCCTAAAATATCGCTATAAAATTGTTTTGATTTTTCAATGTCGCTAACGCCAATCATCATTCCCGAAGGACCACCGGTTAATTGCATTCCTTTACCAAACCATGAATTGCTTTTTACAATTTGAAATAAATTATTCCATGGGTCGCGCAAATAAAACGTTTCATTTCCTCCTGCATCTCTTGTTAATTCCGAAACAATGTTCGCTTTTTTTGATTTCAAAAATTCATACGAAGCTTTTACATTACTGGTTTTTATACGTGCACAGTAAAATCCTAAATCACCAACCTGTAACTCAAACGAACAAGGTTCAGGTTTGCGACTAGTATATTGCCATATTTCAAAACCACCACCACCTTTCATATTTATGGCTAAAATAGCATGACGCATGTGTGGCTTACCGCCTGTGTAGGGTAACATTAAATTGGCTTCTGCTGCTTCTTCAAAAATAGGAATGTCCATTCCAAAATGTTGACGATACCATTTAAATGCTTCATGTACATTAGGTATCCCTATTCCTACTTGTTGGATTCCTGCTATAGTTGGTTTGTCCATTTTCATGTGTTTAATTGTAATTTGTTGAGTGGTTAATTGGGATTTCCTACTTAACTATTCCGGTTTTTGTTTTCTAATTAATTTTGAAAATAATTTTGGAAAAAATCGCTTTACCCAAACAGCTCTTAATTCTTTTCCTCCAACAAACAATTCTTCGGTATTATTTTTAATTGCTTTTAAAATTTGTATCGCACATTCTTCAGCGCTTATCCCATTTGCTTGACTCTCGTCCATTTTATTGTGTGTAGAGCCATTTCCGATTACAGCATTAATTGAAATATTGGTTTTTACTTTTCCCGGACAAACAATCAATACTTTTAAGTTATCATTGTACACTTCCATTCGTAATGATTCAAAAAAACCATGCAATGCATGTTTGGACGCAGAATAAGCAGAGCGGAAGTAAAAGCCAAACTTTCCTGCAATACTGCTCATGGCTACTATATGTCCGCTTTTCTGATGTAACATATGTGGTAATACACTTTTTGTGAGGGCAATGGTCCCAAAAAAATTTACTTCCATTATTTTTCTATCAATTTCAAGCGGAGTATCTTTTGTTAAGGCTCGCTGACTAATTCCTCCATTATTTATTAAAATATCAATACGCCCAAATTTTGAAATAACTTGTTCTGTGTATTCATTTGCTTTGTTCGTATCAGCTAAATCAATGGGTAAAATAAATACATTTTCTTCTTGAATTTGCAGGCTTTTTTTTACTCGTTCTAATTCTTCTTTTCTGCGTGATGAAAGAACTAGCTTAGCGCCTTCTTGAGCAAATAATAGGGAAAGCGCTTCGCCAATACCCGAAGAGGCTCCGGTAATCCAAACAACTTTATTTTTAAATGTAGCCATTGGCACAAAAATAGCTTAATTTTTTATACTAACTTTGTTAAAAATTATACATGCAAAAGTTTCTGTTTTTATCTTATTTATTTTTAGCTGTAGCCTGCAAAGAAAACACCGAGGAACAAATTCCTGACTATGTAATACCGGCTGAAAAAATGGCAACTGTATTGGTTGATGTTCATTTGTTGGAAGCAAGTTTAAATGTTGGTTTGGGTGCAAATGCTGTTAATCCGAGTTTTATTGGAAAAGCAGTTACAGAACAGGTGAATGAAGATGTATTAAAGAAGCATGGTGTAAGTAAACAATTGTATGATAC
>JAEUTT010000337.1 GCA_016787165.1 Bacteroidia bacterium
AGTAATGAGTCCACTATGTGCTGTTACGGATAAAAATAAAGAAGAATTTTTTCAGGATTTATTAGAAATTAACTATGCTTTATACGGATGCTCTATCTGTAAAAAAGATAGTTGGATGTATGTTTTAGTGTTGCGTGAAGCAGAAGGCTTAGATCAATCAGAAGTAGATGCATCTATTGATCGTGTTGGCGTTTATAGTAGCGATTACTATAGTAAATTAAGTTTTAAATATAAAGATATTTGTTTGCCTAAACCCCCTCCAGTTAAAATTCAAGGTATTCCTCCTGGTTCTGTACAGTGGAATTAATTTTTTGTAGATATCTTCATTAATATAATAAAAAGGGGCTCGTTAACAACGAACCCCTTTTTATTACAATCCTAACACAATTTCATTCGGATCTTTACCACCAAATAACATCTTAGTAGGATTTTCTAACATCTCTTTTACTTTTACAAGAAAGCCTACTGACTCACGACCATCAATAATTCTGTGGTCATACGATAGTGCAACATACATCATCGGACGAATAACTACTTGTCCGTTTACAGCTACTGGTCGTTCTACCACATTGTGCATTCCTAAAATAGCACTTTGAGGAGGATTAATAATAGGAGTGCTCATCATTGAGCCAAATACACCACCATTGGTGATTGTAAATGTTCCACCGCTCATGTCTTCCAATGTAATTTTATTGTCACGCGCTTTAATTGCTAAATTTTTAATTGCTGTTTCAATTTGTGCTAAGCTCATTTGCTCTGCATTACGAACTACCGGCACAACTAATCCTTTTGGAGCACTTACTGCAATTCCAATATCAGCGTATTTATGGTAAACAATTTCTTCACCATCAATCATTGCATTTACTGCAGGATATAAATTCAATGCTTCGGTTACAGCTTTTGTAAAAAAGCTCATGAAGCCTAAGTTTGTACCATGTACTTCTTTAAATTTGTCTTTATACTTTGCACGCATTGCATAAATGGCACTCATGTCTACTTCATTAAAAGTAGTCAACATTGCTGTTTCATTTTTAACTGAAACTAAACGTTGTGCTAATTTTTTGCGCAACGGTGTCATTTTTGTACGGTCAGTATCTCTACTTCCTCCCCAAGTTATGGTAGATGATGAATCAAATCCATTTGCAAGAACATGCAATACATCACCTTTGGTAATTCGACCATCTTTTCCGGATGCAGCTACTTTGTTTGCAGGGACTTTATTTTCGTCCATCAATTTTTTTGCAGCAGGCGAAGGGGTTCCGCTTGCGTATGAATCAGTTTTCACTGCTTCTTTTTTTGCTTCAACTTTTACTTCTGCTTTTGGAGCAACTACTTCTGCCTTCTTTTCACCCTTAACACTTGTATCAATCGAACAAACTACTTGTCCTACTTTTACGGTATCTCCTTCGGCAGCCAATAATTTTATGGCGCCCGACTCTTCGGCATTTATCGTTAAGGTAGCTTTGTCAGAATCTACTTCTGCTACTTCTTCGTCTTTCTCTACATATTCGCCATCTTTTTTTAACCAACGAGCGATTACTACTTCTGTAATTGATTCACCCGGGCTTGGTACTTTCATTTCAAGAACTGCCATATTATTTTTCTTTTATAATTTTTATTGTTTGTAAACCATCCTCTGATTGAATTCGGATAAAATAAATACCATTTGATAAATCTGTTGTATTTAGTTTTAACTCTTGTTTGCCGCTAGGCATATTTTGATCCGCAATAATCATACATTCTTTTCCACTAATATCAAATACTTTCAAGCTAATTTTTGTTTCTTTTGATAAGATAAATTGAATATAAGCATTTTCTGCCCCAATAGGATTAGGGAATACTTTTAAGTCATAGTTATATGAATCAAGTTCCTCAAGTCCAACAATGCCACTAGTTTTTAGCATAGCGCCATTTAATCCAGACGAATAACCAGCACTGCCATTCGGGATAGATAAACCAAATTGTCTTGCTACTGAAGTTGTTTGAGTAGCCCAGTTCAATCCACCGTCACTTGTTTTTAATATAGTACTGGTGTTGCCCGTAATACTTCCACCAGCAATAAATCCGATATTTGAATTCAAAAATCTCACATTCCCAAAATAGTTATTTGACATAGTTTGTGAAGTCCAATTAGCCCCTGCGTCAGTAGTTTTTAGAATGGTTGCGGTATTTGAAGGGATGTCGCCACCTACAATAAATCCGGTATTTGCATCAGTAAATTTAACGCAAAGTAATTGCATACTTGATCCACTTGATAAAGGAGTCCATGTAGCGCCAGCATTTGTTGTTTTTAAGATTGTACCTAGGTAGCCTACAACGTAACCTGTGTTTGCATCCGTAAAATGAACTCCATACAAATAAGTAGTTGTTCCTGAAGGTAAAGCTGTCCATGTACTACCTGCATTAGTAGATTTAAGAATAACGCCATCATACCCTGTTACATAAATATCGGATCCATTTACACAAATTCTAGTTAAATCAGAAGAAACGCCAGATGATAATAATGACCAATTAGTGCCACCATTTGTAGTTTTAAGAATTACTCCATTTCTTCCAACAACATATGCATTGTTAATGTCTACGAATCTTACTTCACTTAAATCTGAACCTATCCCCGATGTTTGAGGAATCCAAACAGAACCTCCGTCAGTTGTTTTTTTAATTAATCCCGAAGCGCCTACAATTAAACCAACTTGATCATTTACAAAATCAACAGAACTGATTACAGCAGCTGTTCCTGAAGATATAGGATTCCAAGCTTGAGAATATACAAGGTCATTGAATGAAATACTCAATAATATTAGTAGCGTCAATAAATTTTTTTTCATTTTTTCATTTTTAGAGCTGAACTTATTTAATTGCTAACTGATTAGTAAATAATACATCAATAATTGCTTGTTGTTGTGCGTTGTGAGATTTGCTGAATCCAGTTGCCGGACTTGCTCCTTCATTTCTACCAACATAATTCAATCGAATATTTTTTAATTCATCATATTTCATAAACATACGAACAATATGTGCCCAAGCGCCCATGTTTTCTGGTTCTTCTTGTGCCCAATAAAATGCTGTAGCATTCGTATATTTTGCCAATAAAGCTTTTACTTGTTTAATCGGGAATGGGTACAATTGCTCTAAACGAATGACTGCAATGTCATCTGCTCCTGTTTTTTCTTTTGCTTCAATTAAATCATAATAAACTTTACCTGAACAAAAAACAAGACGTTTCACATTTTTTACATTTGCTATTTTATCATCAATTACTTCATGAAATGCTCCAGAAGTAAAATCATTCACCGATGATACACAAGATGGGTAACGCAATAATTTTTTAGGAGTAAAGCAAATCAATGGTTTACGAAAATCGCGTTTCACTTGTCTGCGTAAAGCATGAAACTGATTAGCAGGAGTAGTACAATTTAAAATTTGCATGTTGTTTCCGGCACATTGTTGCAAGAAGCGCTCCATACGTGCACTTGAATGCTCAGGGCCTTGCCCTTCATAACCATGAGGTAATAACATTACCAAGCCATTCATTCTTCTCCATTTTGCTTCGGCAGAAGTTATAAACTGGTCAATAATAATTTGAGCACCATTAAAGAAATCACCAAACTGTGCTTCCCAAATAGTTAATGCACTTGGTGTTGCCATGGCATATCCAAATTCAAATCCTAACACTCCGTATTCAGAAAGTAAAGAGTTATAAATATCTAATTTTCCTTTTGTATTTAAATTGTTCAATGGAGTATATTCTTCTTCCGAATCTTCAACACGAACAACTGCATGACGATGAGAGAATGTTCCACGTTCTACATCTTGTCCGCTAAAACGAACATTATGTCCTTCGTTCATTAATGTTGCGTACGCCATTAATTCACCCATTGCCCAATCGTAATTGTCGTTGGTAATCATGGCAATTCGGTCAGCAAAAAGTTTTTCGGTTTTATTAAAAAACTTTTTGTCTTTAGGTAACTCAACTGTTTTTTTAGCTAAATCCAAAAATGTTTTTTTGTCGACTGCTGTTTCAGGTGATTTTTCAAACGCTTTATCATCAGCCATTTTCAAACCTTTCCATTGTCCTTCAAGGAATGAAGTGATTTTTGCTTTTTCCGTTTGTTTAGCCTCATCTAATTTTTCTTGCAAAAGATTTTTGAAATTCTTTTCCATTTCTTTTGCTAAGTCAGCTGATACAGAACCTTCAGCAGCTAATTGCTGCATATATATTTCTCTAGGATTTGGATGCTTGGCAATTGCTTTATATAATAGTGGTTGAGTAAAGCGAGGTTCATCCCCTTCATTATGACCATATTTACGATAGCATAATACATCAATAAACACATCGCGTTTAAATTTTTGACGGAACTCCATCGCTAAACGTGAAGTAAATACCAATGCTTCTACATCATCACCATTTACGTGAAACACAGGAGATAAAACCACTTTTGCAACATCCGTACAATATGTACTTGAACGTGCATCTAAATAATTGGTAGTAAATCCAACTTGATTATTGATTACAATATGAACAGTTCCACCTGTTTTGTATCCATCCAATTGGCTCATTTGTAATACTTCATAAACAATTCCTTGTCCGGCCAAAGCTGCATCACCGTGAATTAAAATCGGACAAACTTTTGAGTTATCACCTTTGTGTAAATTATCAATTTTAGCACGAGCAATACCTTGAACAACAGGGTCAACCGCTTCTAAGTGCGAAGGATTTGGTGTTAAGCTCAAATGCACTTGTTTTCCACTGTTTGATTTTTGATCGGATGAATATCCCATGTGGTATTTTACATCACCATCAAATAATGAATCTTCAGAAGGACGACCTTCAAACTCAGTAAAAATATCTTTGTATGTTTTGTTAAGGATATTTGCCAATACATTTAATCGTCCACGGTGTGCCATTCCAATCACAAAATCTTCAATTCCCATGTCAGCACCTTTTTCGCATACAGCATCCAAAGCAGGAATGGTAGCTTCAGCACCTTCTAATGAAAATCGTTTTTGCCCAACAAATTTTGTGTGCAAGAAGTTTTCGAAAACAACCGCTTGATTTAATTTATTTAAAATAACTTTTTTCTCATCAATCGAAAATTTAGGAGTGTTTTTTGAACCTTCCATTTTTTCTTGAAGCCATTTAATAATTTCGGGAGTACGAATGTACATGTACTCTGCACCTATTGATTGACAATAGGTTTGATTTAAATGAGCAATAATATCTTTTAATTTAGCAGCACCAAGTCCAATTTGAGAACCTGCTTGAAAAACTGTTTCTAAATCAGCTTGTGATAAGCCAAAATTTTCAATATCTAAGGTAGGAGTATACTTTCTGCGTTCGCGAACGGGATTTGTTTGAGTGAATAAATGCCCGCGTGAGCGATAAGCATTTATTAAACTTACAACATCAAACTCCTTTTTAACGTTTGATGGAATTTCTCCAGTGCTTTCGTAGTTTTCTCTGCAAAACTCAAATCCGGCAAAAAACATTCGCCAATCTGCTTCTACAGAGTTTACATCTTTTAAATATTGCTGAAATAATTGGTCAATTGCTTCAACATCTCCATTGCCCAAATAAGAAAATTTGTCCATAGCTTGGTGCTTCATTAATTTTATGAGCACAAATTTAAGGTTTTTGATGGAAAAAGGAAAGAAAAACAAAGTTTTCTGAAATGCCTTTAATCATAGTATTGAAGAGTGTTTTAGCTGTTGTCGATTCGGTAATTTAACCAAGCTTGTTTTTTCTCTTTGCTTTAGGTTCTTGAAAAGGGGATTTGTAATGCTGCCTGATAACTACTTTTTGTAGCTCTCGCCTAATAATTAAATCGGTAATTATTTCTGAAAATGACTCTGAGGAATTTTGATTTATAGCTTTTTTTATTTGCTCATCACTTACATCTATTCGATATAAAATACCCATAAATTTCGCCTGATTAGTATCAATCAATTTTTTAATATGTGGTTCAATTTGATTAAACAATTCCTCATATGCATTGTAAACATTACCCGAAAAATTTACTTCCATACCAAATATGTCAAAATCTTTTATGATTTGATTGGCGGTATCTTTTATCAAATCAAGCTTATTGAAATATTGAGAAATGTTGGATAAATCCATTTATCATTAAGTTCTTGTTGCTCTTACGTTTTCTAGCTTTAATCGCTCTACTATTCTATTGTTGATGATGTGAGTTTCAATAATTTCATCTACATCATTTACTGTTACACCAACATAAAAAACGCCTTCTGGATAAAGAACTAATGTTTGTCCAAAATCACAAATATCTAGGCACCCGGCTTTTTGTACACGAAGTTTAATGGGTAAATTTTTATCTTTCAGTTTTTTCTTAAAAACATCTACTAATTCCATTCCATGTGCTTCGCCACAGCTTTTGCGAGCAGCCCCTTCGGCTCGCTGGTTCACACAAATAAAAATATGCTTGTCGTAAATCATTGTTTTGTTATTTGATACAAATATAGCTGAAAGAATTTGTAATATTGTACAATGATTTTAACAGATACGCATACACATTTGTATTCAAAAGATTTTGAAAATGAATCGGAGATTTTGATTAAAAATGCTATTGAAAAAGGTATTTCACGTTTTTTTATGCCTAATGTTGATAGTGAATCAATTGCTGGGATGTTGCAAATTGAAAAAAAATTCCCCAAAAATTGTTTCCCAATGATGGGCTTGCATCCTTGTTCGGTTGGAGCTAAATATGAGCAAGAATTAAGTGTTGTAGAGTATTGGTTTAGCAAACGTAATTTTATTGCTGTTGGTGAAATTGGAATTGATTTATATTGGGATAAAACATTTTTTGTTCAGCAACAAGATGCTTTCAGAAGACAAATACAGCTTGCAAAAAAATATAATGTTCCTTACATCATTCATTCACGTAATTCTTTTGATGAAGTAATGCAAATAGTTTCAGAATTTAAAAAAGACAATACTAAAGCTGTTTTTCATTGTTTTAGTGGAAATGTAGAGCAGGCAAAACAAGTGATTGAGGCTGGTAGTTTTAAAATTGGAATAGGAGGGGTCGTAACATTTAAAAATTCGGGCTTAGATAAAGTTGTTGAAGCGATTGATTTAAAACATATTGTTTTAGAAACAGATGCTCCTTATTTGGCTCCTGTTCCCTATCGTGGAAAACGGAATGATCCAGAATATTTATTGTTAATAGCACAGCGTATTGCTGAAATAAAAGGAATTACTACTGAAGAAGTAGCTGCAATTACTACTCAAAACTCAAAAGACGTGTTTGGAATTTAAAAACAATAAAAATGAAATCAAAGGTTCTATTAATATACACAGGTGGCACCATAGGAATGATGCAAGATGCGAAAACAGGTCAGTTGAAACCTTTTGATTTTAAGCATCTGACAGAACAAATTCCTGAACTAAATAAATTTGATGTAGCGCTTTCTGCTATATCATTTGAAAAACCGATCGACTCAAGTGACATGCAACCAACAGTTTGGGTAGAGATCGCAAGAATGATCGAAAAAAACTATTCAAAAGTAGACGGCTTTGTGATCTTACATGGTAGCGATACAATGTCGTTCACGGCATCAGCATTAAGCTTTATGCTTGAAAGTTTAAGCAAGCCGGTTATTCTTACCGGATCACAATTACCTATAGGAACTATCCGAACCGATGGCAAAGAAAATTTGATCACTGCTATCGAAATTGCTGCAGCAAAAAAATCAGGAAAGCCAATTGTGTCTGAAGTTTGTATTTATTTTGAATATCAATTGTACAGAGGTAATCGCACGCATAAATATAATGCAGAGCATTTTCAAGCATTTCAGTCAGCTAACTACCCCGTTTTAGCAGAGGCTGGAGTACACTTAAAATACAATATATCTGCACTTGCAAAACCAAGTAACAAAAAATTAAAAGTACACACATCATTAAATCCTAATATTGCTATTTTAAAAGTATTTCCTGGTATTACCGAAAATGTTGTGCAGGCTATTTTAAGTTCAAAAAACACAAAAGCGATTATTTTGGAAACTTTTGGTTCTGGTAATGCGAGCACACAAAAATGGTTTATTGAAGCACTTAAAAAAGCAATTGATAAAGGAGTTATTATTTACAATGTTACACAGTGCAATGCGGGTGCTGTAGAGCAAGGGAAATATGCCACTAGCGCAGCATTTAAAAAAATTGGAGTGATTGGTGGGAGCGATATTACTACCGAAGCAGCTGTAGCAAAATTAATGTTTGTGCTTGCAAACTCAAAAAACAATAAAGAAGCTGAAAAATTATTGAAAAGTAATTTGAGAGGTGAAATTTCATAATTGATTTTTAATCATTTATTTTATTGAATGTTATTAACAAAAGCCCTGTTTTTAGAGCTTTTGTGTTGTTTAAAACCTTTGTTTAAGCATGCCAGACTCAGCGTTTCTTATGATTAACTTTGTGTGTTGATTAAAAAAAAACGCAACTATGAAAAAGACCTTTAACTATACTTTTGTTTTAACTGTTATCATTTGGATGGCGGCTTGTGTTCCTGCTCGTCAGTTAGAAGAAGAAAAAGCCAAACGCGAAAATTGCGAGAAAGAGCTTTCCGACTTAAAAACCAAAAGTCAGGATTGTGAAACAAAGCTAATGGAAGCAAATAAATTGCTTGCCGACAACCAAAAAATAATTGTTGGTTTAGAAAAAGATACTGCTGTAATTGGGAATAGCTACAGAATTTTAACCAGTAAATACGATAAACTAAATACCATTAATGAACAATTGTTAGATAAATACAATCGTTTGTTGGAAGGTAACATTGCCGATACTAAAAAACTATCGGGGGAACTACAATTGACTCAAGAGCAATTGTTAAAAAAACAAGACGAATTAAAAGCATTAGCAGCCGAACTGGATGCGAAAAAGAAAAACTTGGATGAGCTTACTGCAGAACTAAAAAAACGTGAAGCTCGTGTTGCTGAATTGGAAGCTATATTGAAAAATAAAGATGCTGCTGTTAATGAACTAAAGAAAAAACTATCAGACGCCTTGTTAGGATTTGAAGGTAAAGGCTTAACCATTACTCAAAAAAATGGAAAAGTATATGTTTCTATGGATGAAAGCTTATTGTTTGCTTCTGGTAGCATCACGGTAGAAGCAAAAGGAGTAGAAGCATTAAAGTCGGTAGCAAAAGTATTAGAACAAAATACTGATATCAATGTAGTAATTGAAGGACATACAGATGATGTTCCAATGGCCGGGAAAGGTGAAATTAAAGATAATTGGGATTTAAGTGTAATGCGCGCCACTTCCATCGTTAAAATTATTACTAAAAATAGCGCTACCGACCCTAGACGATTAACCGCTGCAGGACGTGGAGAATACTTTCCGATAGAAGCCACTAAAACACCTGAAGCAAGAAAGAAAAATCGTAGAACAGAAATTATTTTAACTCCTAAATTAGACGAACTATTTAAAGTACTTGAAACAAATTAGTGTTTTTATAAAAACAAAATTAAAAGAGCTGAAGAAACCCCTTCAGCTCTTTTTGTAAATAAATAATGTAACATTTTTATTTTTTAACGTTATTACCTATGCGAACAATTTATTTTTTATCTATGAAAATCAGTTTTTCTTTTTTGATGTTGATGCTTTCTTTTACCAACATTTATTCACAGGACGTAGTAGAGTTTTGGGATATCAACCAAACAAAGAAAAAAAGTGAGCAGCAAATTAAAAATGGAATGCAGCACGGAAAGTTCACTCTATGGTATGAGAATGGAAATGTTGCTAAAGAAGGAACTTACTTTGAAGGCAAAGAAAATGGAAGGTTTACTCTTTATTACACCAATAAAAATAAAAAAGCAGAAGAAAATTATTTTAAAGGTAAAAAAGAAGGCCCTTGGCTTTATTGGTATAGCAATGGAACAAAAGCACAAGAAACGTTTTTTAAAAACGATAAACCTGATAGCATTTGGACTGGTTGGTATGAGTCGGGAAAGATAAAAAGTGTTGAAGCTTATATCAAAGGCAAAAAAGAAGGGACATGGATATATTATCATGAAAATGGACAAAAAGAAAGTGAAGGCTTTTTTAAAAATGATTTAGCCGAAGGAGCATACATTGGTTGGTATTACAATGGTGTAAAACAAAAGGAAGGAAATTATAGTAATGGACAACAAGTAGGTACGTGGAAAGAATGGTATAAAAGCGAAAAACCTAAACAAGAACTTGTATTTGAAAATAATGAAATTTTGCTCATGAATTTATGGTTAGAAAATGGGGAGCAAAAAATAGTAAACGGAAATGGAAAATTTACCATTGTATATGATAATGGAAAGAAAAAAGGAGAAGGAAACTACAAAGAAGGAAGAATGGATGGAGAGTGGGTGTTTTATACCTTAAAAGGAGAAAAAGATTTTTCGGTAGTATATGTAAAAGGTAAAAAAGAAGGGGCATGTATTAATTGGTTTACAAATGGAAAAATATCAAGCGAAGGGCCTTTTATTAACGATAAAAAAAATGGATACTGGAAATGGTATACTGAGCAGGGGAAAATAGAGATGGAAGGAACATTAGCCGATAATTTACGCGAAGGAAAATGGATGCATTGGTTTGCTGATGGAAAAAAAGAAAGTGAAGGATATTACAAAAAAGATTTAAGAGATAGCACTTGGGTATATTGGTACAAAGATGGTTCAAAATGGAAACAAGGAAACTTTAAAGAAGATAAAAAAGAAGGTATTTGGACAGTGTGGTTTGAAAACGGACAAAAGTTGCAAGAAGGGAAATATGTAAATGGTAAAGAAGAAGGAACTTGGTTGGCTTGGTACGACAATGGAGTTTTAAAAGATGAGGGCAATTTTAAAACAGCATTGATGCATGGTAGCTGGAAAGGTTGGTTGCCAAACAAAAATCCAAACTATGAAGGTTTTTACAAAGATGGATTGAAGGATGCTACCTGGAAATTTTATTACGATAATGGAAAAATAAAAGAAGAAGGAACATTTAAACAAGGCAAAAAAAATGGACATTGGGTGTTTTGGACCTCAAAAGGTATTAAAGAGCGTGAAGGAAATTATAAAGATGAAAAACCCGATGGACTTTGGACATACTACTATTATACTGGAGTAAAGTCAATGGAACAAAATTATAAAGAAGGAAAACTGAATGGTGATAGTAAAGCTTGGCATGAAAATGCAATGTTAAAAAGCACTACTTCTTATACTTTAGTAAAAGGTAAAAATGGAATTATTGAAAGTAAGCCTCATGGTACTTGGACGTATTATGATGATAAAGGAAAAATAATGATGGAACAAACCTATAAAAAAGGACAAAAAATAGAAGCAGAGAAATAGAGATTAAATAATAATAAAAATCTTCTCATGAGAAGATTTTTATTATTATTTAATCATTCAGCTTTAATACTGCCATAAATGCACTTTGTGGAATTTCTACACTTCCTACTTGACGCATACGTTTCTTTCCTTCTTTTTGTTTTTCTAACAGCTTACGTTTACGTGAAATATCACCACCATAACATTTGGCTGTAACATCTTTACGAATTGCTTTTATTGTTTCACGAGCAATAATTTTTGCTCCAATAGCTGCTTGAATAGGAATCTCAAATTGCTGACGAGGAATCAGCTCTTTTAACTTTTCACAAATCTTTTTACCAAACTCATATGCATTGCTACGGTGTATCAATGCCGAAAGCGCATCTACTTGTTCTGCATTTAACAGTATATCCAACTTCACTAAATCGCTTTGTTTCATTCCAATTGGATGGTAATCAAATGAAGCATACCCCTTCGAAATTGATTTTAAACGATCAAAAAAGTCGAATACAACTTCACCTAAAGGCATTTCAAATATTAACTCAACTCGATCAGCTGTTAAATAATTTTGATTAACTATTTGTCCGCGCTTTTCAATACACAAACTCATAACAGGACCAATAAATTCTGATTTTGTAATAATGTTTGCTTTGATGTAAGGTTCTTCAATGTAGTCAATGCGTGCAGGATCGGGTAAATCACTGGGATTATTTACTACTACATTGGTACCGTCTGTTTTATAGGCAATGTACGATACGTTTGGAACAGTAGTAATAACTGTCATGTTAAACTCTCGCTCTAAACGCTCTTGAATAATTTCCATGTGCAACATTCCTAAAAATCCACAACGAAATCCAAAGCCTAATGCGGCCGATGATTCAGGCTCCCATGTTAAAGAAGCATCATTTAACTGAAGTTTTTCCATGGAATAACGCAACTCTTCAAAATCTTCTGTATCTACAGGATAAATACCGGCAAAAACCATTGGCTTTACATCTTCAAAACCTTGAATAGCTTCTTTGCATGGATTGCTTGCTGTGGTAATGGTATCGCCTACTTTTACTTCACGAGCTTCTTTTATCCCTGAAATAATATAACCTACATCGCCAGTTTTTACTGTATCTCTGGGTTCTTGTTTTAAACGTAATACACCAATTTCATCGGCATTGTATTCCATTCCTGTATTTACAAATTTCACTTTATCACCTTTTTTTAGTGAACCATTGTAAATTCTGAAATAAGCAATAATACCTCTGAATGAGTTAAATACCGAGTCGAAAATTAAAGCTTGTAGCGGTCCGTTAGGATCACCTTTAGGTGAAGGAATACGTTCCACAATGGCAGCTAAAATATCATGTACACCTAAACCTGTTTTTCCTGATGCTGAAATAATATCTTCACGTTTACATCCCAATAAATCTACAATTTGATCTTTTACTAATTCGGGTTCGGCACTTGGCAAATCTATTTTATTCATGATAGGAATAATTTCCAAATCATTTTCAAGAGCAAGGTAAAGGTTGCTGATGGTTTGTGCTTGAATGCCTTGAGCAGCATCTACAATAAGTAAAGCTCCTTCGCAGGCAGCAATGGATCGAGATACTTCATACGAAAAATCAACGTGACCAGGTGTGTCAATTAAATTTAAAACATATTTTTTGCCATTGTACTCATAATCCATTTGAATCGCATGACTTTTAATAGTAATGCCACGCTCTTTTTCCAAATCCATATCATCTAGCACTTGTGCTTGCATATCACGTTTGCTAATGGTATTGGTATATTCTAATAAACGATCGGCAAGTGTGCTTTTACCGTGATCAATATGAGCAATGATGCAAAAATTTCTTATCTGTTCCATGTTAAGAGCATACAATTTTAATAATCTCCATAAAACTGTAAACCAAATTAATTCCAATGTTTTAAAGGAATGGTCAATACAATTTTACGGATTGCGAAGGTACTAAATTTTCAGCTTCGCTAACTGCATTTTTATAGGATTTGATACGAATCTATTTGAGTAATATTCAAGTTATTCAGTTTGATTTTTAATTAATTATCCTTTCATGTGAATTTTACTTGTAAATGTATCATATTTAACCACTTTTAATTTATGAAAAATTTAAATCGTTTCCTTGTATAACAGTTAAACTTGTTTTATTTCATCGTCTTCTAAATAAGTAAGTTTATAAAAGCCTTGTGCTCTATCATTCCATGTTTGAACGGAGCCCATTTCTCGGTTCCTTTTAAGCATGTTTAAGTCTAAATCTTGATAGATTAGAGTTTCTGTGTTTGGTGTGGCTTCCGAAGCTATTGCTTCACGATGAAATTCAACATCCGATGGCGTAAAGATAGCCGATTGAGAAAAATGCACATCTAAATTTTCTACTTCAGGCAGATTGCCAACACATCCAGTAATAATTACATACACTTGGTTTTCGATAGCACGTGCTTGAGAGCAATAGCGTACTCGTAAATAACCCCTTCTGTCATCAGTATTAAATGGCACAAAAATTATTTTAGCCCCTTTGCTTACTGCTATTCTTGCTAACTCTGGAAATTCAATGTCATAACAAATCAAAATAGCTATTTTGCCTTTATCTGTGTTAAACACTTTCATTTTGTCTCCACTTTGAACACCCCACCATTTTTTTTCATGAGGAGTAATATGAATTTTATATTGTTTCTCAAAAGTACCATCTCTTCTAAATAAGTAGGAAACATTATACAAATGGTCATTCTCTACATTAAAATGAGAACCCGCAATAATATTTATGTTATACTTAATGGCCAACTGTGTAAAAAGTTGTTCATATCGCAATGTAAATTTGCTTAACTGTCTTACTGCTTCTCCTGGTTTCTTCTTTGGTAAAAACGAAAGTAGCTGTAGCGTAATCATTTCTGGGAAAACTACAAAATCACTTCTGTAGTCGGATGAAGTATCCACAAAAAATTCGCAATGCTTTTCAAAATCTTCAAAACTTTTGATAGAGCGCATTTGATATTGGATAGCACTAACTCTTACATAATGTGATTGAGATCCATTTGAGCTTTGTTTTTCTTGATAACTATAATTTATCCATTCAAGAAGGGTTGCATATCCACATGATTCTTTGTCGCTAGGTAAATAATTAGGTAACACTTTGCGTAATGAAAACCCATTTGATAATTGTGCGGTTAAAACTGAATCATACAAACTACGATTGATTATTTTTTCTATGTATTGATCAATTGTAAGTGTGTTTACATGTTTGTGGAAATTAGGTAATCGTCCACCAATAATAATTCGTTTTATGTTAAATCTTCTAGCAATATTTTTACGTGCATCATAGAGTCTTCTTGATAATTTCATTCCTTGATATTCAGGATCTACCATCATTTCCATACCATACAAGGTGTCTCCATATTTATTATGATTCGTAATGTTTCCATTGTCGGTTAATTCATTCCAACTTGAATCTTCTGAATATTCATCGAAATTGATTATTAAACTACAGGAAGAAGCAATAATTCGTTTACCATACTGAATGCAACTTTGACCTTCAGGGAAAATGGAAAGGACATTATTAAATTGTGCTTCACTCCAAGGTTTCATTCCCGGGAAACATTTTTTTTGAATTTCAATAATCTGTGAATAATCTTTTTTGTTGATTTTTCTTAATTTTATTTTTTTAAAAATATCTTTTTTTTCCATGATGCAGTATATTTAAAGGTTATAAAGCTGGCGAGAGTGTTCTCTGAAGAGAAATGCAAGAATTGTAAATATACAAATTTAGGAGCAATAAAGCAATGTGAAAAATGCTTTTGAGGTAATTAATAAAAAAGCCCCACAGTAGTTGTGAGGCTTTAAATTGATATTAAAATCCAGTTTTAGTATCTGTATGCATCTGTTTTAAACGGACCTTCAACTGTAACTCCAATATATTTTGCTTGGTCTGGAGTTAATATATCCAGTTCGCAATTAATTTTTGCTAAGTGTAAACGAGCCACTTTTTCATCTAAATGCTTTGGCAATGTGTATACTTTGTTTTCGTATTTATCAGCATTTAACCATAACTCTAATTGAGCTAATGTTTGGTTTGTAAATGAATTACTCATTACAAATGATGGATGACCAGTTGCACAGCCTAAATTTACTAAACGACCTTCGGCTAATACAATGATATCTTTACCATCAATGGTGTATTTATCAACTTGAGGTTTAATTTCATCTTTTGAGGCACCATAATTTTTGTTTAACCATGCCATGTCTATTTCATTATCAAAGTGACCAATGTTACAAACAACTGCATTATTTTTCATTGCTTTAAAATGACGATCAATAATAATGTTTTTATTTCCTGTAGCAGTAACAATAATGTCTGCTTCTTTTATTGCATTGTCCATTTTCATTACTTGGTAACCGTCCATTGCAGCTTGTAAAGCACAAATAGGGTCAATTTCAGTAACAATAACACGAACTCCTTGTGATGACAATGATTCCGCTGAGCCTTTTCCTACATCACCATAACCTGCAACAACTGCAACTTTACCAGCTAACATTAAGTCGGTAGCTCTACGAATAGCATCTACTAATGATTCACGACAACCGTATTTGTTATCAAATTTTGATTTGGTTACTGAGTCGTTAATGTTAATAGCAGGAATGTGCAGTGTTCCATTTTTCATACGCTCATGTAAGCGGTGAACACCTGTAGTTGTTTCTTCTGATAAACCTTTTATTCCTTTAATTAATTCAGGATATTTATCAAATACCATGTTTGTTAAATCACCACCATCATCCAAAATCATGTTTAATGGTTTACGATCTTCTCCAAAGTATAATGTTTGTTCAATACACCAATCAAATTCTTGCTCATTCATGCCTTTCCAAGCATAAACAGATATTCCTGCAGCAGCAATAGCAGCAGCAGCATGATCTTGTGTCGAAAATATGTTACAAGAGCTCCAAGTAACTTCAGCTCCAAGCTCTACCAATGTTTCAATTAACACAGCTGTTTGAATAGTCATGTGTAAGCAACCAGCTATGCGAGCGTCTTTTAATGGCTTTTGTTTTCCATATTCTGCACGTAATGCCATTAAGCCTGGCATTTCAGCTTCAGCAAGTTTTATTTCTTTTCGTCCCCATTCGGCAAGAGACATGTCTTTTACTTTGTACTTCACAAATTTTTCCACTGATGTTGTCATTTTTTATTGTTTTAAATTTAAAAAAGAATTGCGAAATTAGTTGTTATCTACTTAACAAACAAATTTCGCAATTGTTTAACTATTGTAATGTGCTTATTGAGCAGCTGTGTAATGTGCTTATTGAGCAGCTGTCCAAACTACTTTCCCTGTCTTGTCAATATAATTCATTATTCCACCATAACTAACGTATGCTAAACCTTTATTAAAGTCAGCAAAAAAATCAGCCCCACGTGTAATAACAAGTTTTCCTGTTTTATCTACAAATTGCCATTTAGCATCTTTTAAGCTACCATTTACCAATGGAGAAGTACTTACACATGCTAAGCCATCATTAAAGAAGTATGCTCCTGAAAATACAGGGTTAATAATTACTTTTCCTGTTTTGTCAATGTAACCAAATTTTCCTGTTTTATAGTCGCCCACTCTAATACATGCTAAACCATCAGAAAATGTCCAAGCTCTATCAAATTGAGGTTCTATTACTTCTTTTCCTGTTTTATCAATATAGCCCCATTTTCCTGTTTTGTCATCTCCTACTCTTACATTAGCTAATCCTTCTGAAAATTCAAATGTTTCATCGTATTTAAAATCAATTATTACTTTTCCTGTTTTATCAATGAATCCCCATTTTCCTCCTTTTTTAACACGAGCTAAGCCTTCTCTAAAGTCCCATCCTCCTTCATATTCAGGTTTGATAACAAGATTTCCTGTTTTGTCGATATAGGCAAATTTTAAGCCTATTTGAACACGAGCCATTCCTTCCGAAAATTTATATGCATGCTCACATTTAGGCTCTATTACTGTTTTTCCTGTTTTGTCGATGTATGAATATTTTGAACCTGTTTTTACACATGCTAATCCTTCAGAAAAATAACCATCTACTTTTTGGTCGTATTGAGGTTGAATAACCATTTTTCCAGTAGCATCAATAAAACCACGCTTTCCACCTTGTTTTACTACTGCAAGTCCTTCATAAAATTTATCAGCATACTCATATTGTGCAGTAACAACAACTTTTCCTGATTTATTAATGTATCCGTATTTCCCTTTTTCAGCAAAAGGATACAGCATTTCATCTGCAACTAAGCTAAATTGGCAAAACAAACCAACTAAGACCAATACCGTTAATTTTATTTTAACTAATGATTTCATAATTTTGGGAATAGGTTAATTTTTGTGTAAATATATAAAATAATTGAAATTTGAAAGCTTTTTGGTCAAAAATTTTATATCCACAAAAATAGTGTATTGCTCCGATGAATTAATTATAATTGTAAAAATTTATGTTATAAAATGTTAAACAAAGCATACTTGTCGATTTTAAAAAGTAAGAAAGCGAATAAAAAACTGTTTGCATTGCTGATTGATCCCGACAAATTTGATGTTTCAGTATTAAAAAAAGCTACACTTTCAAAGGTTGATTTTATTCTTATTGGAGGAAGTTTAATTACAAATGGAAATTTTGAAGCATGTATTGAAGTGATTAAAAAAAACTGCAAAATTCCTTTATTGATATTTCCGGGAAATGAACTTCAAATAAGTAGCAAAGCAGACGGGATTTTGTTATTATCTCTAATTTCGGGGCGTAATCCTGATTTGTTAATAGGCAAACATGTTTTGGCGGCTCCTTTATTGAAAAAAAGTAAATTAGAAATCATTCCAACCGGTTATATGCTTATTGACAGCGGAAAACAAACAGCTGCATTGTACATGAGTAATACCAATCCTATTCCTTATTCCCAAAACGAAATTGCTATGAGTACCGCTATGGCTGGTGAGCAGTTGGGGATGAAAATGATATATATGGATGCAGGAAGTGGCGCAGAAAAATGTGTGAGCGCCAATATGATTAAAAAAGTAAAATCGGTTATTGATATTCCTTTGATTATTGGTGGTGGAATTAATTCAGTTCAAAAAGCAAAGGACGCTTGTAAGGCAGGAGCCGATATTGTTGTAGTTGGAAATGCTATTGAAAAAGATAGTGCATTACTCGAAAAAATTGTCAAAACGGTTCATTCATTTTAACTTTCCTCACTCCTATGAAATTAATAGTTATATCAAGTTCGAGTGCAATAGAAAATGAAATTAAAATCATTACTCAGCTTTTTGAAGCAGGACTAGAAACTTTTCATCTTCGTAAACACCGACAATCAACTAAAAAGATAAAAGCATTTTTGTCTGAAATTCCAAAACAGTACCACAATCGAATTGTATTGCATTCGCATCATAAGCTTGCACGTACATTCAATTTAAAAGGTATTCACCATACAAAAACACATCGTAAAAAAAAGTTTAAAACATGGTTCATCACTCGGCTGATTCAAATGCGCCATCCATCTATTTTAATAACTACATCCTACGGAAACATAGGCAGTATGCTTGAACAAGAAAAAAAATACAATTATGACTATGCTTTTTTAAGTCCTATATTTGATAGCTTAACCAATAAATACCAAAGTGGTTATACTGAACATAGCTTAAAATCGGCTATGCAAAAATCGGATAAGCAAATAATAGCTAGAGGTGGAACCAGTATCGACACACTTGAAAAAGTGAATGAGTTAGGCTTTGCCGGTGTTGCTTTATACAGTTGTATTTGGAAAAAGAAAGACCCTGTTGCTGAATTCAATAGAATTGTTGAAAGATGTCAAGAGCTAAAAATAAAAATAGAATAATCATTTTATAAATATATTACAAATCCACACTTTAATTTAGTATGAATTTTTCAGAAATTAGTCATTCAATACTCAATGCAGCTGCAGAAACAAGTGCTGTAGAGTGGTTAATTTTTATTACTGCTATTTTATATGTTTTGTTAGCAGGTGTTGAAAATAGCTGGTGTTGGTTATTTGGAATTATTTCAAGTGCCTTGTCGGTTTATTTGTGTTATACAGGTCAGCTCTTTTTAGAAAGTATTTTAAGTGTATTTTATGTAGTAATTGGGTTTTATGGCTGGTATCAATGGAAACATGGAAGCAAAGAAAAAAAAGAACTGAGAATCAGTTCTGCATCAACAAAAAAGTTGTGTGTGTTTTTTTTAATAGGTTTTAGCTTTTGGCTTCCTATTGGAGTATTTGCCGAATCATTTTCAACACAAGCATTGCCATACGTAGATGCATTTGTTACTTCGTTTAGTATTGTTGCTACATACATGGCAGCTAAAAAATTAATTCAAAATTGGATGTTTTGGATTGTTATTGATGCTGTTGCGGTGTACCTTTATGCTGCCAGAGATTTTAACTTGATAGCATTGCTCTATTTTATTTATACATTAATAGCCTTAGTTGGTTATTTTTCATGGAAGAAAAAAATAAACGTATTATCCGTATAGCATTTATTGGGCCCGAAAGTACAGCTAAAAGTACACTTTCAGAGCAATTGGCAAACTATTATCAAACAGTTTGGGTAAAAGAATATGCACGTGAATATATTCAACAGTTAAACTCAAAATATTGTTTGAATGATATTGTTGAAATTTCAAAAAAACAATTGCAAGCAGAAGACGAGCTTATTAAAAATGCAAACCGTTTTATTTTTGTTGACACCGAATGGATAAATGCAAAAGTATGGTGCTTAGATGTTTTTAAAACCTGTCCCGACTTTATTTTAAATAATGCCATTTCTCCAAAATATGATTTGTACTTGCTTACCTACCACGATATTCCATGGAAAGAGGATGCAGTAAGAGAAAATCCGAATAGAAGAAATTTTTTTTTTCAATGGTATGAGCGTGAACTTAAGCAAATAAACGCAAATTATCAGATTATCAAAGGTGAAAATGAAGTTCGTTTTCTGAATTGTATTCATGCCATTGAAAATTTTTGTGGTTCAATCAAAAAATAATTGATAGATTTGTGCTATCAAAAAGGGGTGCCTTTTTTAGAATAAAGAGAAGAGTAATGCTTTTCGATATAATACTAAAAGGCTGAGATTATACCCAATAAATGCTTTTGCTCATCAATAGTATTTATGCACCTGATCAGGGTAATGCCTGCGTAGGGACAAGGTATGTTAAAATATAAGTAGCTGTTTTGCTCCTTTGCTGCTATATGTTTAACAAAAAAAATTAAATCAAATGTTTAACACAAAAAAAATCAAACTAGTAGCAACGCTATTGGCATTGCCATTTGCGAGTTTTTCGCAATTTACTATTAGCGGTACTGTAAAAGAAAAAAAATCGAATGAACCGATTATTGGTGCAAGTATCACTATCGACAACACATTTATTCAATCACAAACTAAAAGTGATGGAAGTTTTGAAATCAAAAATTTAAAAGCTGGAACATACATCGTTCATACTTCTTTTATAGGTTATAAAACTTCTACAGATACTATAAAGATTTCCGAAAACAAAACCATTAGTATTGAGCTAGATGAAAATCAAATATTGATGGATGAAGTAATTGTATCGGCTACACGTGTTGATGATAAATCGGCAATGGCTTATAATAGTGTAACTAAAAAACAAATTGCTGAACAAAATTTAGGACAAGACTTACCTTATTTATTAAATCAACAAACATCAATTGTTACTACTTCCGATGCTGGAAATGGCGTTGGATACACAGGAATTCGAATTCGTGGAGTTGACGCTACTCGCATAAATGTAACTATTAATGGTATTCCAGTTAATGATGCAGAGTCGCAAGGAACTTTTTGGGTAAACACTCCCGATCTTGCAAGTAGCATTGATAATATTCAAATTCAACGAGGTGTAGGAACATCTACCAATGGAGCGGGAGCCTTTGGTGGAAGTTTAAACATACAAACAGCAAAATTAAATCCAAAAGCGTATGGCGAATACAACGTGTCGTATGGCTCTTTTAATACTTTAAAAAATACAATCAATGCTGGAACAGGTTTAATAAACGATAAATTTTCAATTGATGCTCGCTTGTCAAAAATAACTTCAGATGGATTTATTGACAGGGCTAGCTCCGATTTAAAATCATATTATTTATCGGCTGCATATTATGGTAAAAAAAATAGTTTAAAGTTTATCACATTTGCAGGCCTGGAAAAAACATATCAAGCTTGGTATGGAATTCCTGAAAGTAGATTAAAAGGAGATGTTGAAGGAATGAATACATACATTAGCAACAATGGATTAGATGCTGATGAAGCAAATAGTTTGTTGAACTCAAACGGCAGAACATACAATCCTTACACGTATCAAAATCAAATAGATCATTATCAACAAGATTATTATCAATTACATTTTTCACATCAATTTAATAGTAATTGGAATTCAAACATTGCATTGCACTATACAAAAGGAAAAGGATATTATGAAGAATTTAAAAAAGCACAAAAATTTTCGAGTTATGGATTAGAAAATTTGGTGATTGGAACAGACACAATTACCAGAACCGATTTGGTTCGTAGAAGATGGCTCGACAATGATTTTTATGGTACAACATTTTCATTGAACTATTCGAACAGAAAAAATTTGGCAGCTACCATTGGTGGTGCTTGGAATAAATATGATGGATTACATTTTGGTGAAATTATATGGGCACAATATGCAAGTAACGGTGTGTTGAACCAAAATTATTATAAAGATACTGCTCAAAAAACCGACTTTAACGCGTTTGTAAAATTAAATTATGTATTGGCAGAAAAGCTAAACATATTTGCTGATGTACAATACAGAGTAATTAATTATTCTTTTTTAGGATTTGATAATAATTTAAATAATGTGCAACAGTCGGCAACCTTAGGCTTTATTAACCCAAAAATTGGTTTAAACTATGATTTAAAACCCAATATTAGCTTTTATGCATCTTACAGCATTGGCAACAAAGAGCCAAGCAGAAATGACTATACAGAATCAACACCCAATAGTCGACCAAAGCATGAAACATTGAATGATATTGAAATTGGTTGTAAACACAAAACAACAATGGCTATGTGGAACTTAAATGTGTATCACATGCAATATAAAAATCAATTGGTACTTACCGGTGAAATTAATGATGTGGGCGCTTATAATAGAAGCAATGTTGCCAATAGTTACCGACAAGGAATTGAAGCCGAGTTTGGAGTACAACCCGTAAAATGGTTCACCTGGACAGCCAATGCTACTCTTAGTAAAAACAAAATAAAAAATTTCAAAGAATACATTGATAACTACGATACTTGGGGGCAAGATAGCATAGAGTATTCAGAAACCGATATTGCCTTTTCGCCTAGTTTAATTGCTTCAAGTATATTAACATTTGAACCAATTAAAAATTTAAGAATAAATTATATAACTAAGTATGTAGGCAAACAATTTTTAGATAACACATCAAACGATACAAGAAAATTAAATGCATACATCATTGATGATTTAAGAATTAACTATAGTTTTAAAACTAAGTGGAAAAGTGAATTAGGCTTTGTGGTTTCTGTAAATAATATTTTCAACAAAACCTATGAATCTAATGGATATACCTGGGGATACATTTATGACAACAAACGAGTTGTCGAGAATTTTTATTACCCACAAGCCGGCACTAACTTTATGGCTGGATTAAGTTTAAAGTTTTAGTCGAAATATTTTTACTCAACAGAGCAAAATTCAATGTAATTTTGCTCTGTTGTTATGTTCGAAGAAAAAAAGCCAAAGAAAAAATTAAGTCCTACACAAGCTTTAGCAAAAGCAGAGATGACTTGTGTTTACCAAGAGCGTTGTCAGCAAGAAATGCGTGATAAATTGTATGAATGGGGCCTGCATAGCAATGATGTAGAAAATATTATTGCAACATTAATAAGTAATAATTTTTTAAATGAAGAACGTTTTGCAAAAGCATTTGCTGGAGGGAAATTTAGAATCAAAAAATGGGGAAGGATTAAAATTAAGATTGAGCTAAAAAAAAGAAAAATATCCGACTATTGCATTCGTAAAGGATTAGCAGAGATTGATGAAAACGAATACATCAAAATCATAAAAGAAATTATTGCCAAAAAATTAAAAGAAAATTCTAAAGGTAAAATGCATATTCGTAATTACAAAGTGGCGCAGTATGCT
>JAEUTT010000351.1 GCA_016787165.1 Bacteroidia bacterium
AGTTATAAAATTTTACTGTTTATTTTGCTCGTTTTTTTGACTCTATTTTGCGTTGTAAAACTGAAGTTGATATTTTGGGCATGATTTTTTTAAGTAAAAACTTGACTTTTATCGACTAATTAACTATATTTGTAGACGAATTTAATTTTTAATACTATAATACAATGAAAAAAATAATCTTATTTTTCATCTCATTATTTGTTTTTACAGCTACTACACAAGCTGGAAGTATTGTTGTTGAAGGAAAATTCCAAGATAAAAATTTATACATACAAAATGGTTATTCAGGAAATGGGGTTGGTTTTTGTACGTATGAAATTATTATAAATGGTCAAGTTTCAACAGACGAGGTTAACTCAAGCGCATTTGAAATTGATTTTTCAGCATTTGAAATTAAACCGGGAACTCCTGTTACTGTTGAAATTAGACATAAAGACGATTGTAGCCCTAAAGTATTAAATCCTGAAGCATTAAAACCAAGAGCTACTTTTGAAGTAGTAACTATCAACGTTGATAAAAACGGATTATTGAATTGGGAAACAAAAAATGAAATGGGTTCATTGCCTTATATTGTAGAACAATTCAGATGGAACAAATGGATTCCGATTGGTGAAGTAAAAGGAAATGGAACAATGGAAAAAAACACCTATTCATTTCAAACAACAGCACACAGCGGAGAAAATAAATTTAGGGTAAAACAAGTTGGGTATGGAAGTGTTGCAAAAACATCTTCAAGCGTTTCTTATGTATCTACTATCAGTCAGCCATCTTACACCAAAAATTCAGCAAATATTCAATTCTCAGGCGAAACATTGTACGAAGTATTTGATGCTTATGGTAATGTTGTAAAAAGAGGATTTGGAAATACTTTGGCCATTGATAATTTAGCAAAAGGCGATTATTATCTATGCTACGATAATATCATGGCTGATTTTAAAAAGAAGTAAATTATATTTTATTTAAAACCGCATTAAACTCACTCAGCATCATTGCTGTGGCTCCCCAAATAATATTACCATCTATTTCATAGCAAGGTGTTTCTATCTTTAAACCACTGCTATGATTTACTTTTTTTAGCACAATATTATTCTCATTTTTTATTTGTGAAATATCAATATGCAATATACGCTCAACTTCAAATTCATTTGGATTTAACCTATTTAGCTTATGTGTATAAGCAACGTAAGGCGTTACCATAAAATTACTTGGAGAAATATAAATTGGAGTTAAAGAATTGATAATAGTTAAGCTATTGGGCTCTATTCCAATTTCCTCATTAGCTTCGCGCAAAGCTGTTTGTTCGAGTACAATATCATCATCTTCAAATTTACCTCCAGGGAATGCAATTTGTCCACTATGCACACCATCATATACAGGTCGTTGAATTAAAACTGTATTAATTCCTTTTCCCAAACTTGGGTAAAGCAAAATTAAAACAGCACTTTGTTTAGCATTCTCATTTTTATTGTAAGCAAGCGGCTTACGGTAAGCCGGCATCATCTTTTTATGAGCTTCTTCACCCGGAAGAGGCTGATGAAGAGCCACCTTAAGTTGTTCAACAAAGCTAGAAAACATGTGTTCGAAACCTTAATTTAGACTATAAAATTAATGAAATTGAACGAAACACTTGAAACTCTTTTTTGATTTAAATCGTACTAAACACTAATTTTAATCACAATCCCCATGAAACCTGAACAATTACAAGAAGTGGTTCATTGGCTTAATCAGCAAATTATTCATTTAAATGAAGCTATTAATGAAGCTCATAAAACAAATAATTTGGGACGCGAAGTGCAATACGAAGGAATGAGAGATGCATTTATGCGTTGTTTAAACAAACTAACAAACAGCTGATTGCTATTGAGAAACACTTACTACTTGACCAGCTTTTAACCTTACTTTTGAAGAAGTAAAGCCATTTAGTTGCTTAATTTGAGCAGTAGAAACACCGTACTGCTTGGCAATTTCAAATAAAGTATCTCCTTTTTCTACGGTGTGATATTTACAATCTTTAGGATAAGCAGCCAAGCCCCACTTTGTTTTTTTTACCATTAGTTCATCGGCCAATAATTTTTTTTCGGACAAAGAAACAATGTATTTAGGATTGATAGGAACACCTTTTAATCGGATTTCAAAATGCAAATGTGAACCTGTTGAATGACCTGTACTCCCTCCTAATCCAATCACCTGACCAGCATTTACTAATTCACCCGGCTTTACTTTTATTTTCCACAAATGCGCATAAATAGTCTCCAAACCATTGTAATGACGAATAATCACCACATTTCCAAAACCGCCATACCGTTTTGCGATACGCACCATACCATTAAATGCCGCAGACACCTTATCTCCTTTATTTAAATCTATGTCTATTCCGTTATGCTGTGCACTATCTCTCCAGCCAAATTTTGAGGTAATTACTCCATCAAAAGGATGAAAATAATCACTTGAATTATTTCCTTTAAGCTGAAGCGAAATAGCGGTATCACCCTTTAGCCTGAGCATATCTTTCTCAGGAAATAGATTATTAATCTCCCAAC
>JAEUTT010000391.1 GCA_016787165.1 Bacteroidia bacterium
ACCTGCAGTAAAATCTCTTATTTTTTTTGCAACAGCTAACTTCATCTGTGATACTTTACTAAAGCCTAATTTTTGCGCCATCGTTTCCAATGTACGTTCTTGCTCTTTATACCAAGCCGCATTTCGGTAACCAGCCCAAAATCTACCGTACTGACCAGTAAAATCTTCATGATGTAAATGTAGCCAATCGTACAAATTTAATTTTTCTTGCATAATTTCTTCGTCATACACTACCTCATAAGGTATTTCAGCATAGGTGAGTACTAGAGTTACTGCATCATCCCAAGGTTGTTTCATTTTAGGTGAGTATACAGCCACCTTGGGCGCTTTTTCTAACTTCACTGCTTCCATATTAATTTCAGGATTCGCAATTTCAATTAGTATAGAAGAAGCTTTTGAGTCGGCAATTACTTCATAGGACACACCTCTAATATTGCATTCGTTTTCAATTTGCTTTGCTCCTTTAACCATAAAACTTCCACCTCTATAGTTAAGAAGCCAATGTATTTCCACATCTTGTTTTAAAATCCAATATGCAATTCCATAAGCCTTCAAATGATTTTTTTGACTTATATCCATAGGTATAAGGATGTGCGAAGCCTGCATTACATTTGTAATACAAAAAAAGATAATAAGAAGTGATGTAATTTTTTTTCTAATCATTTTTAGAAAGGATCTTCTTCCACATCCCATTTTTTCGATTGCTGAATAAATGTATTTTGTCCAAACTCTTCATTAGGCATCATACCTGCATTTGACGAACCATAATCAACATTTACATCCAAAACATCTAAATCTGTAAATTTAGTGTACTGGCCAATGTATCTTACTTTTACCGAATCAACAGGGCCATTACGATGCTTTGCAACTATTAATTCACCCACACCTACTGTTGGAGAACCATGTTCATCTTCAGTAATTCCGTAGTATTCTGGACGATGAATAAACATAACCATATCGGCATCTTGCTCAATAGCACCCGATTCACGTAAATCAGAAAGTTGTGGCTTTTTATCTCCACCTCTTGTTTCTACAGCTCTGCTTAACTGAGAAAGAGCAATAACAGGAACTGCAAGCTCCTTTGCTAACCCTTTTAATGAACGAGAAATAGTTGAAATCTCTTGCTCTCGATTACCTCTACCTTCACCTCCTGCTGTCATCAATTGAAGATAATCTATCACAATCATTTCTATGTTGTGTTGCTCTTTTAATCTTCTGGCTTTGGCTCTTAATTCAAATATTGACAAACCAGGAGTATCATCTATAAACAATGGTGCTTCTGCCAATTTTTGAATTTTTGCATTTAATTGCTCAAATTCATGATCTGCTAAGCTTCCTTTTTTTAATTTTTCACCCGACAATTCAGACTCACTTGAAATCAAACGTGTAACCAACTGTAATGAAGACATTTCTAATGAAAAAATAGCAACTGGTTTATTAAAATCTACAGCAGCATTTCGTGCTATTGAAAGTACCAACGCTGTTTTTCCCATTGCCGGACGAGCAGCCATAATTACTAAATCTGATTTTTGCCAGCCCGATGTTAATCTGTCTAAAGCTGTTAAGCCAGAAGGAACACCCGACAAACCATCTTTTTTATTTTTTGCTACTTCAATTTGCTCAATTGCTTTACGAATAAGCGTGCTCATCTTATCGTAATTCTTCTTGATATTACCTTCAACAATGGAAAACAAACTTTTTTCAGCTTTATCTAATAAGTCAAATACATCAGAACTTTCCTCATACGCATCTTTAATTGTTTCTGTTGATGTACGTATTAGTTCACGTTGAATATATTTTTGTGCAACAATTCGAGCATGAAATTCGGCATTTGCAGCAGAAGCAACTCTATTAGTTAATTGAGTAATGTAATATGCTCCACCCACTAAATCAAGCTCTCCTGTTTTTTTTAATTCTTGAGTAACGGTTAAAATATCTACTGGTTCTGAGCGAGTAAATAATCGCTCTATTGCTCCAAAAATACGAGCATTTGAATCTTTATAAAAGCTATCCGATTTTAAAATATCAATTACATTGGTTAATGCATCTTTTTCGAGCATTAAAGCACCCAAAACAGCTTCTTCTAATTCAACCGCTTGAGGTGGCATTTTCCCAATGTCCATCAACTGTTGCTTTCCTGCTGTTTTTGTGTATCGTTTACGAGTGGAGTTGTCGTTTTGTGTATTCATTTCATTCATAGCTCAAATTTACCAAAATTAAACGTGCATTAAACCATGCTTTCATAATTAACAAGTGATTAACATCTTATCAACAAACGTAAAAAAGGGAGTCATATTCTCTTTATACTTAAAATCAGGCAAATAAGTTTAAACAATGTTGATTATAAGTCTTTTTTCTAGTTATTTTTTTAGAAAACTTTCTTTTTATTTAGTAACTTTATTAAATGTTTATGCAAAAACAAATGAAGTATTATTCATTCATATTGACTTTATTGCTTTTATCCTGCAAAAAAGATGATGATGGAACATTGCCCGTTATTACAATTGAAACCCCTTTCGAAAACCAAGTTTTTAATGCTTTTGGTCAAATAAATGTTAAAGCAACTATTACAGATGAAAAGCAACTGAAGTGGGTTTCGGTAAAATTATTGAACGACCAACAAGCTGTTGCTCACAATGCCATATTTGTACCAGTAACCTCACCATCAATGTTTTTAAATATCAATTATGCATTAGACAACATCCACCTAGAATCAGGAGTATATTCATTAAATATTACAGCTTCAGATGGGACAAATGATGCGCATGCATTTAAAAGAGTAAGTATAATTGCTGTCCCTAAAAAAGTAACAAAACGATTTATTGTAACTGCAATAAACAATGCTTCTAAGACTATCTCGGAAATAGATAGTACCTTTTCTACTATCAGTCCATACCAAAATTCAAATGGTGATTTTTTAGATTTTTCAGCAAATAGTTATCACCAACAAGTGTATGTCTGCGGAAATCATACGGGTGCATTTTCATCCACAGAGCTTGAAACAAACACTTTAAAATTTAGCTATGCAGCCTCTCCATCGCCTAACCCTTTCTTTACAGGCTATCTAGCAAGTCAAAAAAACTCGTATGTAGCATTTTATGATGGATATTTAAGAGGATACAATAATGGAGGAAATATTATCTACAACGCTAATGCAAACCCCGGGTATTATATTCAAAAATTTGCTTTTACAAACGGACAATTACTTGCAGAACAAAAAGAAAAACAA
>JAEUTT010000409.1 GCA_016787165.1 Bacteroidia bacterium
CTGTTTTTAATAACATTGCTTTTGGGATGAAAAACGTTACAGAGCAAGATGTGATAGAAGCAGCTAAAATTGCCAATGCACATGACTTTATTATGCACATGGAAAATGGTTACCAAACCAATATTGGTGATAGAGGAAACAAAATGTCGGGAGGGCAACGTCAGCGATTAAGTATTGCCAGGGCTGTGCTTAAAAATCCGCCTATTTTAATTTTGGATGAAGCAACATCTGCATTGGATACCGAAAGCGAACGTTTGGTACAGGATGCATTAAATAAATTAATGAAAAATAGAACTTCTATTGTAATTGCTCACCGATTATCTACTATACAACATGCCGATGAAATAATTGTGATGCAAAAAGGCGTTATTTTAGAGCGTGGAAAGCATTTTGAATTGCTTGAAAAAGGAGGAACTTACAAAAAATTATACGACTTACAGGCTTTTGTGTAAGCAACTGATTTTTAGTTTGTAACGGGCATTTTTGCATTGCCTAAAAAATAGGTATATTTGTTATAGTTCAATAAAAAATAACAATAAACCCTATACCCATGAAAAAAACTTTACTCTTTATTTCTTTTGCATTTGTGGCAATGACATCTGCCAATGCACAAATAACCATTACATCGTCTGATGTGGCAAGTCCATTAAAAACAGTATTACAAAGGAATGATACAATGCCAACTATTTCTATTGGTAATTCTGGCCCTGCTCAAACATGGAACTTAAGTGCATTAAACACGCACACCACCGATACGATGTATTTTACATATCCATCTTGGACTACTGGAGGTGCGCAATTTCCATCATCAAATTTGGCTATTAAAATGAAACAACAAGGGCAAGATGCGCATATGTTTGCTATTAATAACTCTTCGAGCTTAACTGCTTTGGGCTATAATGTAAACTTAGATTTAAATGGAACATTTTACAATGTAACTGTAAGAAATACGCCTGCTGAAGCTGTTATGAATTACCCTGCTACTTACAATAGTACATTTACCAGTAATTATGTAAGTCAAGGTTCTTTCTTTTTTGGACAAGATCCGGGCATTGGTTTTACAATTGATTCAATCCGATTAGTATCTACTGTAAACAAAACGGTTACTTGTGATGGATGGGGTTCTGTTACCACACCTTTGGGAACTAACAATGCATTGCGTACAGAAGTTTTGACACGTAATACCGATGTAATTTCTGCATATAATGCATTATTTGGAGGATGGTTTGAGCTTCAAACTACTCAAGACTCTACCAAAAAATACGAATGGTGGGCAAATGGAATTGGATTTACATTGGCATCGGTTACTGTAGATTGGGTTACCGAAATTCCTACCGAAGTAGTATGGTTACCATCCTTGCCAAGTGTTGGTGTAAATGAATATACTAGTAATTTTGAAGCAAATGCATATCCAAATCCTGCACAAAATACATTAACTATTGCTACTAAAGCTTCTGAAGCAAATGCTATTCAAATTTATGATGCAACCGGCAGATTGGTACAAGGTATGAATATTACCAATGACCTTACAGCTGTAGATATTTCATCATTAGCCAATGGAATGTACTCATACACTGTTATAGCTAAAGATAATGGCATAGGTGCAAGAGGAAAATTTTCCGTTGTAAAATAATCTTTAGATAATATTATTTAAAAAAGGAGCATTCAATGAATGCTCCTTTTTTTATTGTTCAAACTTAGATATTTTATTGTGCCTTTACTATAATCACATTACATCGTTACTCTTGAATCGCTTACAAAATAAGATGGAGTACAACACAGAAAGTACGAAATATAAAGCGGACAGTAAGGAGCATGAGAAGGAATGTAAATGATATGACAAGAGAAGTACGTACTACATACGGGAAGGCAAAAATAATTACAAGGAGTGTATGAATTATATCACGGAAGGCAAAGAATATGTGAGGGGAAGTGCGGATTGCATCTGGGAAGGTGAAGATATTAACACGAAAGGCGTGGAGAAACTAAAGTAAGGTGAGGTTAATGAGGAGAAAGGTGTGGAGTGCGTGAATGCATATGGAAATTACAAAAGAAAGAAAGAGAATATGAAAACATAAAGTGAATACGTAATTAGCATTACGTGATAAAACAACATTTGAAGATTTGAATGATAAATTTATTATTGAATTTGTTACAGCAGTTTAACATAATTTAATAAAATTTTGCTGTAATTTTTTGAGCACATCAAACGTTTTATGCTTGTAATTCCGATAAAAAATTTAACAGGAGTTGCAAAAATAAAAATGAGAAAAACACAAGAAAATAAGCTTTCGATGTACTTAGCTGTACAAAAAGTTTGCGCTGATAATAATAGCGTATGGAATGGTTTAGTTGCTTGTTCAAATGCAATAAGTGCATTTGAAAATAAAATTAGTGATATTGTTAAAAGCAGGCAAAAACAAGAAAGTAATAATAAAGGTATTGCGGAAGACAAAGCTGAAAAGCGAAATAAAATGGTAGAAAAGACCATGTTTGTAAAAGGAGCAATACAAGCCTATGCAACAGCAACTCAAAACAATGAATTGTATGAAAATGTAAATTATAGTGTAACAAAAATTAAAAGAGGTGCAGATACAATTGCTAGGGATAAGGCTTTAATTATTTTTAACAAAGCTACGGCAATAGCTACAAATTTATCTGACTATGGAATTAATGCAGCCGTGCTAAGTGAGCTAGAAACAAGCATAAATAATTTTACAGCTATTATGCCTAATCCGAGAACAGCAAAAAGTGCTGTAAAAGCTGCAACACTTGAAATAAGTGAATTGTTTGAACAAGCAGATTTAATTTTGAAAAAGCAACTTGATAAATTGATGATTCAATTTAAAGATGTAAATGAGTATTTTTATAATACTTACCAAAATGCCAGAGAAATAATAGACTTGGGTAAAGGAAGTAAAACAATAGAAGTGGAATTGCAACCCAATGAATTAAAAACTGTGCAAAGGGTAATTAATGGAAGTGTGCTTAAAAACACAGGGAAAGCTACATTAATATACTGTGCAGATAAATTACCACCATGTGATGCAGGCGATGAAGCTTCAATTAAAATACATGCTGGTGAAGAAATGGTTATTAAAATTAAAGAAAGTTTTATTACGTTAAGAAACATAGACGCAGTAGAAAAAGCTCAATTTAAGGTTAAAGTTACGAGTGAAGCTCCGGTGAAATAGTTTTAAAAACAATTTTAAATTATAAAAAAACATTCCGAAACTATTTTTCGGAATGTTTTTGTTTTATATTTGTTTAAATAAATAAAAGAATATAATGAGTTAAAAAATAATTAAAGACATATAAAAATTTGCGTTAAGCTGATTTTTCGACACAGAAAACTGGTAATTTTTAAGGAACGAAAAATAGGTAAGACGCTCACGCGATGCGTGGGCTTCTTCTTGTTTCGTTCTGTGGGTATACCAGTACCTCTGTGTCGAGCAAGTTGAATGTCCCACGCAGATTTTTTTGTGCCAGCCACAAAAAATGAAACATAGCTATAAAACACACATATTTGTACCCGAGGCAAAGCCAAACGATGATTTAGATTTTATAAAATTATTAATAGGCAAAAAAAGGTTTGACATGTATATTAATGACACTAACAAGCAGATGAAAATAGCAGAAA
>JAEUTT010000415.1 GCA_016787165.1 Bacteroidia bacterium
AACCATCTCAATAGTTTTATAAAACCCATATCTCCCTTAATTGCTTTGAGTTTTCAACAATAAAAACATATTTTCAACAATACGTGAAAGGCTTGTAAAAATTGGTACTTTTGATCGCTTATTAAAATAAATCAGTAATTAATCAACATAATTATGGCTTCTACAGCAGAATTAGAAAAAATTGTAACACAAGTTCGAAGAGATATTGTACGAATGGTTCATGCGGTAAATTCAGGGCACCCTGGTGGATCTTTAGGTTGCACTGAGTTTTTAGTTGCATTATACTTTAATGTAATGAAACACAATCCTTCAAAGTTTACAATGAATGGTATCAATGAAGATGTTTTTTTCTTATCAAACGGACATATATCACCAGTATTTTATAGCGTTTTAGCTCATTCAGGATATTTTCCTATAAAAGAATTAGCAACATTCAGAAAACTAAACTCTCGTTTACAAGGTCATCCTACTACCCACGAACACCTTGAAGGAGTAAGAATGGCCTCTGGTTCATTAGGACAAGGTCTATCCAATGCAATTGGTGCTGCTCTATCAAAAAAATTAAATAACGACAACAGTATCGTTTACTCTTTACATGGTGATGGAGAGTTGCAAGAAGGACAAATTTGGGAAGCTGCAATGTATGCATCCGCAAAAAATGTAGATAATTTAATTGCGACAGTTGATATGAACGGCCAACAAATTGATGGTTCTACCGATAAAGTATTAAATATGGGAAGCTTAAGAGCCAAATTTGAAGCTTTTGGTTGGCATGTATTAGACTTAGAAAAAGGAAATGACATTGCATCAGTTGTTACTACATTAAACACTGCAAAATCACATACCGGAAAAGGCAAACCTGTTATTATTTTAATGAAAACCGAAATGGGAAATGGGGTTGACTTTATGATGGGAAGTCACAAATGGCATGGTGTTGCTCCTAATGATGAACAATTGGCACAAGCTTTGAATCAAAATGCGGAAACACTTGGCGATTACTAAATCTTAAGTCAAAAAAATTAAAGGCAAAATTCAAAAGGTATGCTCATAAAACAGTTTATTCAAAAAATAAAAATAAAGTCATTGGTTTTACCACTTCTTCTGACTTTTAACTTATTCCCTTTTGACTTATCCGCTCAGCAAGCTAAACCATTAACACGAATTGAGTTTGTTTTCGATGCATCCTTTAGTATGTTCGGACAATGGCAAAGTGGAATGAAAATGGATATTGCAAAAAAAATGCTGAATGAATTTCTAGACAGTATTCAAAAAACAGATAATCCTTTTTTAGAATTAGCCTTTAGATGTTACGGACACCAAGTACCATTACGACCGGAACGTAGCTGTACCGATACCAAATTAGAAGTTCCATTTGGTAAAAACAATACTACAGCCATTAAAAATAAATTAAAACAAATTGTTCCAAAAGGAACAACTCCCATTGCTTATACTCTTGAGCAATGCGGAAACGATTTTCCAACAGCATCAGCACCCAATGTAAGAAACATCATTATTTTAATTACAGATGGAATTGAAGAGTGTGATGGTGACCCTTGTGCTGTTTCGTTGGCATTGCAGAAAAAGGGAATTATATTAAAACCATTTGTAATTGGTATTGGACTTGACCAAAGCTATTTGAATACATTTGGTTGTATTGGTAAATTTTATGATGCATCAAGCGAATCAAGCTTCAAAAACATTTTAAACATTGTTATCTCACAAGCACTCAACAACACTACTGCTCAGGTTAACTTAAATGACCAAATAGGAAAACCTACCGAAACGGATGTAAACATGACATTTTACGATGAACAAACAGGAATGATTCGTTACAATTACATTCATACAATAAACAACAAAGGTGTTCCCGATACCATTGTTATTGATCCAATAGGCACCTATAAAATGGTTGTAAATACCATTCCTCCTGTTGAAAAAAAGAACATTGAACTTACACCAGGCAAGCACAACATTATTGCTGTGGATGCTGCACAAGGGTATCTGAGTATTAAAACAAGCGGAAGCTCAAGCGTTAATTGCATCGTCAGAAAAAATGGAGAAATGCAAACGCTTAATATTCAACAAATGAATAATACCGAAAAATATTTAATCGGCAAGTATGATTTAGAAATACTAACGCTTCCCAGAATCAAACTCGATAAAATAGACATTGCACAAAGCAAAACTACTACCATTGAAATTCCACAAGCAGGTAGTGTATCTGTTCAAAAAGCAGGAGAAGGGTATGGAAGTATTTATTTAGAAGAGAATAATAAACTAGTTTGGGTGTGCAATTTATCTACCTCACTAAACCAAGAAACAATTGTACTGCAACCAGGCAAATACCGGATGGAATTTAGACCAAAAAACGCAAAGGAATCGATTTATACAATAGAAAAAAGATTTAAAATAGAATCCGGAATTTCAACTCCGATAAAACTATACTAAACAATATGATGAAAAAATACACGTACACCGAAAAAAAAGACACTCGTTCAGGCTTTGGAGCAGGATTATCAGAATTAGGAAAATCGAACCCGAATGTAGTAGCTTTATGTGCCGATTTAACAGGTTCATTAAAAATGGATGCTTTTGCAAAGGATCATCCAGAGCGATTTTTTCAAGTAGGTATTGCAGAAGCGAATATGATTGGTATTGCTGCTGGTTTAACTATTGGAGGTAAGATTCCATTTACCGGGACATTTGCTAACTTTTCTACTGGTCGTGTGTATGATCAAATTCGTCAATCGGTTGCATACTCTGGTAAAAATGTAAAAATTTGTGCTTCACATGCAGGATTAACATTAGGCGAAGATGGTGCAACACACCAAATACTAGAAGACTTAGGTTTAATGAAAATGCTGCCAGGAATGGTTGTTATCAATCCATGCGATTATAACCAAACAAAGGCTGCAACCATTGCTATAGCAAATTACGAAGGCCCTGTTTACCTTCGCTTTGGACGACCAACTGTTCCTAACTTTACTCCTGCCGACCAAAAATTTGAAATCGGCAAAGCTTTAATGTTAAATGAAGGAACCGATGTTTCTATTTTTGCCACCGGACATTTAGTTTGGAAAGCAATTGAAGCGGGCGAACAATTAGCAGCACAAGGAATAAGTGCCGAAATTATAAATATACACACCATTAAACCACTTGATAATGCTGCTGTTTTAGCATCTGCAAAAAAAACACGTTGTGTTGTAACTGCCGAAGAACACCAAATGAATGGTGGTTTAGGCGATAGTATCGCACAGTTACTAGCTCGCGAATTACCTACCCCACTAGAAATGGTTGCAGTAAATGATAGTTTTGGTGAAAGTGGCACACCGGATCAATTAATGACAAAATATGGCTTAGATGCAATAAATATTGTAGAAGCGGTTAAGAAAGTTATAAAACGAAAATAAATCCTCTTAAAACACTAAAATAAACAATGCCTTTTGAAAACTCAAAAGGCATTGTTTATTTATTATATTTTTACTGAAACGAGAATAAAAGTGCTTTCAAAAACATTGCAAATGCTATTGTACAACTGAAATAAAAGTTTATTTTTGTACCCTCTTTAAACTACAATTAATTTATTTATTATAACACAATGGCACAAGTAGAGTTGATTATGCCTAAAATGGGCGAAAGTGTTGCTGAAGCAACAATTATTAAATGGTTAAAAAAAGAAGGCGATAAAATAGCAGCCGATGAAACAGTGCTAGAAATAGCAACAGATAAAGTAGATTCGGAAATCCCTTCAACAGCAGAAGGAACACTTGTAAAAAGATTGTTCAATGAAGGTGATGTTGTACAGGTTGGTAAAGCAATTGCAATTATCAGCACTGATGCAAATGCTGTTGTAGAAGCACCAAAAACAGAAGCTCCTGTGGCAACACAAGCCGTTTTCGCACCAAAAGAAATAGCAAATTCACCTGTAGCAGAGGTTATGGCTATTGAAAAAAATTCGGCATCCGGTAAATTTTATTCTCCTTTAGTTCGCACTATTGCTCAAAAAGAAGGCATTTCAATGTCGGAATTAGATAACATCACAGGAACAGGAGCAAATGGTAGAGTTACTAAAAATGATGTGTTAGCATATATTCCAAATAAAGGAAAACAAGTAGCAGTAACTCCTCAACCACAAGTTGTTAAAGAAGTTGCAACAGCAACTAGTTCATCAAACAATGGATCTACTCAGCATAAACCAGCAGTTACAGTTAATGCTGGTGACGAAATCATTGAAATGGACAGAATGCGTAAACTTATTGCAGATCACATGGTAATGAGTAAACATACATCACCTCATGTGACATCTTTTGTAGAAGCAGATGTAACAAACATTGTAATGTGGAGAGAAAAAGTAAAGAAAAACTTTGAAAAACGTGAAGGAGAAAAACTAACCTATACTCCAATATTTATTGAAGCACTAACAAAAGCTATAAAAGATTTTCCAATGATCAACATCTCTGTTGATGGCTCAAAAATCATTAAACGTAAAAATATAAACATTGGTATGGCTGCAGCTATGCCAAATGGAAACTTAATTGTTCCTGTTATTAAAAATGCCGACCAACTTAACTTAGTAGGTATTACTAAACAAGTGAATGATTTAGCAAATCGTGCTCGTACAGGAAAATTATCACCCGATGAAATTTCGGGAGGGACTTACACTTTAACGAATGTAGGTTCTTTTGGAAACGTTTTAGGAACACCTATCATCAATCAACCACAAGTAGCGATTATGGCTGTAGGAACTATAAAAAAGAAACCCGCGGTTATTGAAACACCACAAGGTGATTTAATTGGTATTCGTCATTTTATGTTCTTATCTCACTCATACGATCACCGTGTAGTGGATGGCTCATTAGGCGGACAGTTTGTTAGAAGAGTTGCTGACTACCTTGAACAATGGGATGTAAATAGAGAAATATAAATTTTATTAAAAATTAATTTTCATGAAAAAAAGAAACTTCATTTGTTTTTGTACACTATTACTTTTGATATCTAACGTAGCTTTCGCTAAAGCTATTGTAGCTGAAAAAGATTACAAAAGAATATTTGAAGAAGCAGAAAATTATTTTGTGAATGAAAATTACAATGCAGCTCTCCCACTTTATATTAAGCTCGACTCAATAGATAAAGGCGCAAATGCAAATACTAAATTCAAAATTGGGTATTGCTATTTGTATGCTCCTACCTATAAAACTAAATCAATACCCTATTTTGAAGAAGCTGTAAAAAAAATATCCAACAGCTACGAAATGGGAAATATGAAAGAAAAAAGTGCTCCCTACTCTACTTATTACTACTTAGCAAAAGCCTATCACTTAAATTATGAATTTGATAAAGCAATTACGATGTATGAAAAATACAAAAGCGAAATTGTACTTACAGAAAAAACAAAAGCCGAAATTGATGAAATTACACATGATATTGAATCTTGTAGAAATGGAATTGAATTAATTAAAAGCCCTATAAAAGTAATTGTTACTAACCTAGGAGAAGGCGTTAATACTAAATATGCCGACTATTCCCCTGTTGTATCTTTAGATGAAGAAACCTTAATTTTTACAACTAGAAGAAAGGGCGGCACATCAGACCGTATGGAAATAAACGGTCAATACTTTGAAGACATCTTTGTTTCGGAATATAAAGATGACAAATGGCAAGCAGCTAAATCAATTGGTCCTAATATTAATTCACAAGGACATGAAGCAACAGTAAATCTTTCGGCTGATGGATTAAAATTGTTACTATATAAAGATGATGGGGGTAATGGAAACTTGTACTTAAGTGAGTACAAAGGAAATGCTTGGGGAGAAATTCAACATATTGGCGCTCCCGTTAATTCATCTTCATGGGAAAGTCATGCATGTTTTAGCTCCGACAATCGTAAATTATTTTTTACTAGCAACAGACCTGGCGGTTATGGTGGTAGAGATATTTACAAATGTTTGCGATTACCAAACGGACAATGGGGTCCGTCAGAAAACTTAGGACCAATAATCAATACACCTTATGATGAAGATGGCATATTCATTCATCCTGATGGATACCAAATATTTTTCTCTTCAAAAGGTCATAAATCAATGGGTGGCTTTGATATTTTTACTTCCTATATGGATGAAGAAAATGGCTATTGGACAACTCCGGTTAATTATGGCTACCCGGTTAACACTCCTGATGATGATGTTTTTATGGTAATGACAGCAGATGGGAAAAGAGGCTTTTTTAGTTCCGATAAAGAAGGTGGATTTGGTGAAAAAGATATTTACATGATTACTTTCCCAGAATTTGAGCCAAGAGACATCACTATTTTAGTAGGTAAATTTATCAACCATACTAAAGAAGATATTTCAAATAATCAAATTTATATCATCAATACAAAAACAAACGATACCCTTCAAACGCTTGAAGCTAATGGAACAACAGGGAAATTTGGGACCAACCTACCTGTTGGTAACACATATAAAACAGTATATGTTGTAAATGGAAAAGAATTATTAAATGAAACAGTGGAAGCTCCTAAAGGTAAAAGATATACTGTTATAAAACGTGAAATACCTTATGGAACACCATTGGATAGCGCTGCCATTGCAGACTCTTTAGCACAATTAGCTAAAAAATGTGACCCTAAAAAATCAAGCTATGAATTATACTTCAAATACAATAAAAAACAAATTGATGTAAAATCTACTGAGTTTAAATTGTTTATTGAAGCAATTGCATCATGCTTAAAAAATAACCCGAATGCAAAAATTCTAATTGAATCAAGTGCTTCAAAAGTTCCAACTAGAACATACAAAACAA
>JAEUTT010000434.1 GCA_016787165.1 Bacteroidia bacterium
TCATTTGGATTTGGTGATGCTTCGGCATGTATAAACATTTGCAACTTTTTATAAGAACGCACATCTAAGTTTGCATTTTTAAATGCGGCTCTTGATTTACCATCCTCTAAATTACAAACAGTAAGTGACAATGATTGCTCATTTAATCGTATTAAGTTTGCCGATGCTGCATTTATTTGTCGGTCGATACCTGGAGGCAATACATAGTTTACTGGTTGTTTACTTCCGTTTTCTTCAATATTTACAGCAGCTACATCAAACTGTGTGTTTGCATCGTCATTAGGAACATATAATCCGGGTTGTAATAGATCAAATCCATATTTACGCCATTCGCCTCTTACTAATTCAAGTCGAGCAAAACGTAATACAATAGGTTTGTCAACACCTTTTATGAACATACGAATAAAACGTATTGATTGATAATTTTCAATGCCACCAATTTTTTCAACTTGTGATGAACGAATAGGAACTTTAAACTGATACCATTTAATTGGTTTTGTGCTTCCATCTTTTACATTTTGGGCATTGGTAGAATATACATCGGTTATGTAATTATTTCCAACTCCTTGTGCAAAATCGCTAGGTTTTAAGCTAATACGATATTGATAATAACTTTCAACAGTACTTAAGTTATTATCTCTGTTAATGTCTTCTACGTTTGGTAGAGTGGTGGATGAACGAATGTCGCTTCCTGATGCAACAGGAGAGTTGTTTTCCATTCCATTCCATTTTTTATAGCGTTCAAGTGTATTTAAAATTGGTGTAGGGCTTTCATAATCATCCCCTCTGAAATAATGGAAATCATCCCCAGATGGATCGGAGTTAAACTGAGCAGCAGCAGCTGGCGCAACAGCCGCTACATTTTGTAAATAATTATTAAAAAATGTAATTTCTTCGGTGCTACTTAATCCATCCAATCCAATATCTTGTAATGGGCGTTCAGCAGGGTCATTGTTAAATGCATTTACTAAAGGTTGGTACAGTGGAATTTTACCCCATTTAGTAGTTGTTGTGGTTGTTGGATGTTGAGGTGTTGACAAACCATTTTCAGAGCTTCTAACTCCGTCTGTTAAAATATCTTCAGAAATATTTCCAATATTAAAAAACAATTCTCCACCTGTATTCCAGTTTGATGATGGGTTGTCGGAGTTAAAAGGGTCCATTACCCAAAATTGAATGTATTCAATGTTAGCCGCTTCAAAATCGTTTGTTGAAATCGAGCGCATAATACCACCCCATCGACTAGTAGGGTTGTTTAAGCTTCCATCAGGTGCTAATCCGGCTGAAACGGGGGATCCTTGTGCATCGTAATTATATGGGCCTCTTTCTGTTGGATAAAATGCTAAGTCGAATGTTGCAATATTGGTTGGTTGCCCTGTTGGTGGTTGTTTGTTAGGGAATACTTCTGTTTCTAATACTTCACGCATAAAATGATTCGACATCATTGCTGCGTTTACATTAGATGGGGTAAGATTATTTGTAGGTCGTAAGAAAAGAGGATCGATGTTATACCATGCTAATTTAGCTCTGTTGAATCCTGGTTGCAAACTATCTAATGATGCTTCAGGGAATATAGTTTGTCCTTGAGGTGTACTTGCCAGTGTCCAAGCAAAAGGAGAGCGAATATCAATAGCTGATTGACTACCTTCAAAATCATCAATATATGAATTTCCATTTTTTCCAACCGCTTTACTATGCCCTGGAACAAGGTATGCAAATTCTCCGGCAGCGGTAATAGTACTCATTTCTTTAGTTTCAATGAGTGGTATTTTATCAATCCATCTTGTTAAAAATGGAGCTTCTGTTCTGTAGTTGGCATCCAGTCCCCAAATAGTATTTGAAACTGGTTCATCTCCTTGATTTACTTTTTGTGTTACCGGACGTTCTGTTAAATTCATTACTGTTCCACCAACACTAAAATC
>JAEUTT010000360.1 GCA_016787165.1 Bacteroidia bacterium
ATTTTTATTCAATACACTTTTGCTCAAAACTCAAGCACCTACTTTATAGTTTACCTAAAAGATAAAGCTAACAGCAATTATTCTATTGAACAACCCGAAAAATTTCTCTCCACAAAAGCAATTGAAAGAAGAAAAAAACAATACATTTCAATAACTAGCAATGATATTCCTGTAAACAAACAATACATTCAAGCAATACAACTACAAGGAGTAAAAATTGTGAATACTTCAAAATGGTTTAACTTGATTACAATTACAAATGTTAATTCAAATCAACTGAATGCAATTAAAACATTTTCATTTGTAAAAGAAGTACAAGAAATTAAAGTTCAACCTTCAACAACTATTCATCCTAAATTTGAATTAGAAAAAGAGACAACTGAAATAATTACATCTTCAATAAATGAAAAACAAACTACCTCATTTGACTATGGCTTATCATACATTCAAGCCAACCAAATTGGTGCGGACTGTATGCATAATTTAGGGTATACAGGTTCCGGAGTTACCATTGCAGTTATAGATGCAGGATTTATGAATACTCATATTTTACCAACATTTGATAGTATCAGAACAAACAACCAAATTTTAGGTTGTAGAGATTTTGTTACAGGCGACACATTAGTATATGAAGATTATCCGCATGGAATGAATGTATTATCATGCATGGCAGGAAATACACCAGGATATTTGGTAGGAACAGCTCCTAAAGCAAACTATTGGTTATTAAGAACAGAAGATATAGGCTCCGAAACTCCATTAGAAGAAATTTATTGGGCCATAGCAGCCGAATTTGCAGATAGTGTTGGTGCAGATATCATTAACTCATCACTTGGTTATAGCACATTTGATAATCCTGCCGATAATCACAGCTTTGCTGATATGGATGGTAACACCACCATTATTACAAAAGCTGCAGATATTGCTGCCAGCAAAGGGATATTTGTAACTACTAGCGCAGGCAATGCAGGCGGACCACCATGGTATAAAATCACAGCACCAGCCGATGCCGACAGTGCACTTACTGTTGGAGCAGTAGATTCATTAGGTGTAATCACCGGATTTAGTTCCAGAGGTTTAACATTTGATGGAAGAATAAAACCGAATGTTGTTGCTCGTGGACATCAAACACGTTTTGCGACTAGCTTTGGAGGATTTACGCAAGGTAATGGCACTTCTTTTTCGTCTCCTGTTACAGCAGGGGCTGTTGCTTGTTTGTGGCAAGCCAATCCTACCGCAAGCAATATGGATTTATTATATGCTATTCAACAAAGTGCTAATCAAAATACCGCACCTGACTCCATCAAAGGTTATGGAATTCCTAATTTTTGTTTAGCCAACACATTGCTAACATCTATTGCACAAATAGATAATGAAATCGGCTTTAATATTTATCCTAACCCGGTTTCAAACGAACTAACAATTCAATTTTTAAATAAACTAAAAACAGAACAAGCAATCATTACTATTTATGACGCATTGGGACAAGTAGTAACATCAGCAAA
>JAEUTT010000449.1 GCA_016787165.1 Bacteroidia bacterium
CTCCTGGTGCCGGAAAAACAATGCTAGCCAAACGATTACCTACCATTTTGCCGCCAATGAACTTGCATGAAGCATTAGAAACAACTAAAATTCATAGTGTAGCAGGTAAAATGGGAAAAAATACAGGGTTGGTTTCTATTCGACCTTTTCGTTCACCTCACCATACCATTTCTGATGTTGCACTCGTTGGTGGTGGCGGTGTACCACAGCCTGGTGAAATTTCACTAGCGCACAATGGTGTTTTATTCTTAGATGAACTTCCGGAGTTTAAAAGAACCGTTTTAGAAGTGATGCGACAACCACTTGAAGATAGAATTGTAACCATTTCTCGTGCTAAATTTTCGGTAGAATATCCGGCTAGCTTTATGCTTATATCTTCTATGAACCCTTGTCCATGCGGATTTTACAATCACCCCGAAAAGGAATGTGTTTGTCCTCCTGGAGTAGTTCAAAAATACCTCAATAAAATATCAGGCCCCCTACTCGATCGTATTGATATTCACGTGGAAGTAACTCCTGTTTCATATAGCGAATTAGCCGCTGAACGAACATCAGAAAAAAGTATTTTAGTCCGAGAACGTGTTGTAAAAGCAAGAGCAATCCAAGAAAAAAGATACTCCGAAAAAGAAGGTGTGCACTGTAATGCACAAATTAGCTCAAAGCAATTGCGAGAATACTGTAAAATTGATGAGGCAGGAAATCAACTACTAAAAACTGCAATGGAAAAATTAGGTTTATCTGCCCGAGCCTATGACCGTATTCTAAAAGTTTCACGCACCATTGCCGATTTAGATAACAGCGAAAATATTGAAACGAATCACCTTGCCGAAGCTATTCAATACAGGAGCTTAGATCGTGAAGGTTGGGCTGGCTAATAGTATTATTGTTTAAATGTTTCTATTAAAAATGAAATCTTTTTTCTTACATTAGCAAGAATGAATTTGCTAAAGAAAAAGGTATACTTTTTTATTGCTCTGCTTTTAATTTGCGGAAACACTCTTCTTTTCTCACAATCAAAACCTATTTCAAACAAAAGCATTAAAACCTACTTGGCTAATGAAGATTACAATAGAGCCTTAAAAGAAAATTTAAAATTATATCCCGATAAAAAAGAGGATATTTTACTCAACTTAACAATTGGCATTTGCTATTTAAATGTAAATGACGATAAAACCAAAGCATTGCCTTATTTTGAATTTGTATATAAATCGGGAAAATATGATAATGACTTACTATTGTATTTAGGAATGACGTATATGCACGCATACGATTTTGATAAAGCCATCAATTATTTTAATGAATACAAATTAAAGTCTGCCACTAAAAAAACAGATGTAGCAGATTTACTTATTACTAAATGTGAAAATGCAAAAGTATTGGTAAAACGACCTATTAATGTAACCTTTGAAAATTTAGGCAAAGAAATAAACACCACATTTCCTGACTACTACCCTTTTGTTACAAAAGATGAACGAACAATGTATTTCACTACCCGAAGAGATGCGACTATAGGAAATGTTCAAAGCTGGCAAGGATATTACACTTCAGACATTTATGTTTCTAAAGTAGCAAATGGTCAATGGACTAAAGCTAAAAATGCAGGGCCAATTATTAACACCCAAGAAGATGAACAATG
>JAEUTT010000453.1 GCA_016787165.1 Bacteroidia bacterium
CTGTTTTCATAGTTTTAGGATTTTTTACTTTTTGAGTTTTCACTTTTTCTTGAGCATTAATAACTAAAGTAGAAAGTGATAATAAAACAATCATTAGTTTTTTCATGTGTAGGTAATTTGTTTTTAAATTATGTGTACCTATTGTTTTTATTTATTTTTTAAAAAGGCTTAGTTGATTTTCAACTAAGCCTTTTTGCTAATCAATTTTGCAGCCAAAATTAGTGTTGAACCGTTTTTGATTGAGGATCTTGAGCATTACCTGCTGTAAAGCTTACCAATTCTACTTCAAATACTAAACTAGAGTATGGAGGAATTGGGCCACCACCTTGTTCGCCATAAGCTAATGATGATGGAATTATAAATTTTCCTTTTGACCCTGGGCTCATCAATGCAATTCCTTCGTCCCAGCCTGGTATAACTTGTCCTGTTCCTAATGCAAATTCAAAAGGCTCGTATGGTCTTCTTTCGTCATACAAACCGGCAGCTTTTGCTGTAGCTTCTACACTGGTATCAAAAATAGTTCCGTCCAATAACATTCCTGTGTAGTTTACTTTTACCATTGAACCAACACTTGGTTTTTTACCATTCCCTTTTTTAGATTCAACATAAATTAAGCCGCTTGCTGTTGGTGCGGTAGTAATTTTATTTGTTTCTAAATAATTAGCCAATGTTTTTCCTTCTTCATTTTTACGTAATTCCATCATCACTCTTTGTTCTTCCATACGTTTTTGTTGCTCTTTCATTGCATCTTCTTTGCTAGTTACTTTTAATAATTTTACTTCAAAAGTTAACATACTTCCTTTTTGAGCATAAGGAGGTAATTCAGGTGCCATAAATGTTTTTAGGTAAACTGAATCGGCACTAATTTTAAAACTTGCACTATCTCCAACAGCCATTGTTGATAATGCTTCTTCAAAACTTCCTTTAAATGTAGAAGCAGCTAATGGAAATTCCAATGAACCATCAGGAGTACGCCCCATTTTTTTAGAATCAAACAAAATTGAATCGGCATGATTGCGGTACGACATAATTAATTTAACTACATCACCTTCTTTAGGCTTCACACCATTTTCATCGTGAGTATAAAATTGAGAATACAAGCCAGTTTCCGAAGCTTCATATCCTGGATAAGGAGAGTTTTCACATGCTGTAAATGTAAATGTAGCTCCTATTGCTACTAATACAATTTTGTTAGATACTTTCATTTTTATTGATTGTGTTTTTTTAATTTAACTAATTCTAATTCGTAAACAAGTGTAGTGTATGGTAAAACAATTCCATTTGAAGAACCATTTTTACCAAAAGCAAGGTGCGAAGGTATAATAAATTTTGCTTTTGCACCTTCATTTAACAAACTTATTGCATATTCTAGTCCTTTTATCACCTGATTTTGTTCTCCCAATGTAAATTCCATTGCCTGTTTTCTATCATAAGTAGATTCCAATGGTTTTCCATCTAAAAAACAACCTTTGTAATGCACTTGCACTACATCTCCTGTTTGGGCAAAATTTCCAACACCTTGATTAATTAATTGATAATACATTCCATTACTTTGAGGTATTAAATCTGGTTCTGAATTTAAATAAATTCCTAGTTTTCGCTGCTCTTCAATATCTCTATCTTCTATTAACTGCTGATAGCGTTCTAGCTCTGCTACATATTCTTTTTCATTGAATATTTTATGAAGCTTTACATCCATTTTTACCACATCACCTGCATCTAAAAAATAAGGCAATGGAGCTTTGAAATAATGTTTAAACAAATCGTTTGCAGAAACAATAAATGAAACACTATCTCCTTCATTCATCGTTACCAAACCTTCTTCAAAACTTCCTTTAAATGAAGATGTATTGAATGGCAAAATAACCAAACCTGTTTCATTGTATGAATAACTATCTAAAAAAACAGAATCTTTAATGGTTTTATAGGTAATATTGAGCTGTAAATAATCGCCAAAACTAGGCTTTCTTTTTCCATCACCTATGGCTTGTAACTTATAATGCAAACCTGTATCTGTTTTGGTAAACCCTGCAAAATCGGATGAATTAAAACAAGAAGATAATGCCAATATAAATAAAAGATATGTATACTTATTTTTAATCACTTTTACTTTTA
>JAEUTT010000364.1 GCA_016787165.1 Bacteroidia bacterium
AACTCATAACATATCAGCTATTGAAAAGTATATTAATAAAGGTGAGCTCAAACGAGCAAATGAAACAGCAGATATATTATTGGATATAGCAGAAAAAATAGAAGATTTTACAACGTTAAATGCAGTGTTAAAATATTTTGCTCAGCAAGCTCAGATTACAGAAAATAAAAATGCATCAATTAAATTTCATCAACGAATTAATGAAGTTTTAAAGAGTGAGCATATTATTAACCAGATGTATTTATACATGCGTCAAAACCTTAATTTTAAAGGGAAGAGTGTTCTTAGCGATGAAGAAATGCAAGACCACTTGCGCTTTTATGATCTGTATCGAAACAGTAAAACGTTAAGTATTCAATTTTTAAGTCGTTTTGCTTATTGCCAAACCTTAAATTATTTAAATGACCCACATTTTTATAGTGATGAAATTTCTGCTGAATTAGATAATTTAACGGATGATTTAGAGAAAAACGGATTTGTTATTTTTTCATTTTCGGATGATATTCAATTGAATGTAGATTATTTAAAATTAAAACATCTTATCTATAAATTAGATAAAGATGCTTTACAGAAAGAGGCTGCAAATCTTATTAAGAAGAGAGAACCTTTACGTTTTTGGAAAAATTATTTAAATACACCTGAAATTATTTACTTAAGTATTCAAGCAAGCTATTTTATGACACATTATAGCTACGGGTACAAAAAAGATTTCCATGAAACTTTACCTAAAGAAATAAAGCAACAAATCAATTTTTATAAAACGCGTTGCGAAGAAATTTTGGACAAACCAATTTGGGATGAAGGGTTATATGTTAGATACATTAATTTAAATAATATCTATTGTGGTTTTTTGATTCTTGGAACAAAAGAAGATGTTAAAAAAGCAATTGAAAAATTAGAGGCATTGTTAGTTAACTTTCAACAAATAGCTTTTCAGCGACTTTATGATGCACTTTTTGGCACTTTAATGCTGGGCTATTTTTTCTTGCAAGAACATACAAATATTCAAGAGTGTTACAAGCGATATGAAAAGTTAACTGCCAATACAAGTAAAAATGTAGAAAACGATTTGACTATAAAAGCAGTTTATTATGCTTCGCAATGGTTGAGCACACAGCGTAAACAATATTTAGAAAAATTAGAGGCGGTATTGGCTAAAGTAGAAGAAAATGGGAAATTAACTCATTTGAAAAAATTTATAAATGATATCATTGAACATTTTCAGATCCCTGTGAAATAAACGTTCGAGCCTGTTTTTTGTCAAAAAATGGAATGTAAGTTATCTCTCCCAAAATCCGGTCGGATGCAAATAATTGTTATCTTTGCGCCCTAAATTTAGTAATTAACAGAGATGGATAGAAATTCGATTATAGGCTTATTATTAATAGGTGGTATTTTAATTGGTTGGTTGGTAATGTCACAACCTTCAGCAGAAGAGCTTGCTCAACAAAAACATATTTCCGACTCAATTGCAAGCTACCAAGAAACTCAAAAAGTAGCAGAAGTAGTTGCCAATGCAGAATCTTCTGCCAGTGTTTCAAATGATACACTTTTACCTTTAAATGACTCATTAAAAACTGTTCTTAAATCAAAAGTATACGGTGATTTTGCTGAAGCGTCTGTAGGCGAAAATAAAAACATTGTATTGGAAAATGATTTAATGAAACTTACCATCTCTTCTAAAGGTGCTAGAATTTCATCCGTAGAACTTAAAAACTACAAAACCTTTGATGGTAAACCTCTTTTTTTGTTTGATGCAGATTCATCTCGACAAGCCATTGTGTTATCATCACACGCTAAAAAAATTAATACCGATTCACTTTATTTTACACCTTCTGAAACAGCTGCTACAATAACCGTATCCGGTGACGATAAAACAAGTCTTTCGTTAAAATTATATGCCGGTGATAAATCAAAATACTTAGAGTTTGTATATACCATAAAAGGTAATGATTACATGATTCAATACAATGTAAATGCAGTTGGTTTACAAAATGTAATTGATAAAACCTCTAACAATATGGTGCTGAATTGGAATATGAAAACTCCAATTCAAGAACATCATATTGAAACACAACAAAGAGCTTCCACTATTTATTATCAAAATGCAGAGGATGTGACCGATAAGATAAGTGAAATGAGTGATGAAAAAATTGCATTGGCATCAAAAACAAAATGGATTGCTTTTAAACAACAATTTTTTACATCTGTATTAATACCAGAAAAAGGATTTGATAAAGCCTTTGATATAGAATCAAAAACAGCATACGGTTCTGCAAATTACATCAAGGATTTTTCGGCAAGCATTCCTCTTACATATTCCAATAAAGAAAATGAGAGTATTGCAATGAGTATGTATTTTGGTCCTAATCACTTTAAAACATTGAAAAACTATGATTTGGGATTAGAAAAACAAATTAATTTAGGCTGGAAAATTTTTGGTTGGTTAAACAGATTTTTAGTGATTCCAATTTTTAATTTCCTTTCAGGTTTTGAAATGAACTATGGTTTAATCATTTTAATTTTAACCATTATCATTAAATTATTATTGTTGCCAATTGCATACAAAACAGTTCTTTCCTCAGCAAAAATGCGTGTTTTAAAGCCTGAGATTGATGAGTTGAATGAGAAGTACAAGGATGGTGACCCAATGCAAAAACAACAAGCAACAATGGCTTTGTATAAGCAAGCAGGAGTTAATCCAATGGCTGGTTGTATTCCGGTACTGCTTCAAATGCCTATTTTAATTGCATTGTTTAACTTTTTTCCTGCATCAATTGAATTGCGTCAAGAAGGATTTTTGTGGGCAAGTGATTTATCTACGTATGATTCTGTTTGGGATTTTGGTTTCTCAATTCCATGGTATGGAGATCACGTGAGTTTGTTTGCGTTGTTAATGACTGCTTCTACTTTACTTTATACATGGAGTAATAGCCAGCTAATGGGAAGCACCAATCAAATGCCGGGAATGAAATGGATGATGTACCTAATGCCAATTTTATTCTTAGGATTCTTAAATAATTATTCTGCCGGATTGAGTTGGTATTATTTTTTAGCCAATATGATTACTTTCGGACAAACTTGGGTGATGCAAAAATTTGTAATTAATCATGATGCATTACATGCTAAAATTCAGGAAAACAAAAAGAAACCTGTGAAAAAGTCGGCTTTTCAACAACGATTAGAAGATATGGCTAAACAACAACAACAAGCCAAACAAAAGAAAAAGTAAAATTATAGTTTAGATTATTTAAATGCAGGAATCATTATTGGTTTCTGCATTTTTTTATCCATGATATACTCTGGAAGCAATAATCAAGTTGTTTTTTATTTCCAATACTTCTGCTACCAGCATATCCTCTTCGCCTTCTACTTTTCTAATGTATTCCATAAATACACGGGTATTATTGGCTGTAAGTGTTGTTACTTGATATTGTAAATTTGAAAGTCTTTCAAAGGCTCCTTGCCACCATTTACGCATTTCATCTTTCCCTTTTACATAACCATTGGTATGTGGTTCTCTTATCTTTAATTTCGGGCTATAATGCACTGCATTATTATCGTATAAGGAAAGTAGCTGTTCTAAATTTTTAGTGTTAAATGCTTCAAACCATTGTTGAGCTATATTTTCGTTTTTGCTTGATTGCATCGTTTTAATTTTTTGTAAAAATACTAAAATATATAGGGGTAAAAATTGTAAAAAATAAATTGATTTGCTGTTTACAATGCAATATAAAAAATACCTCAAACCTGCTTAAAACCCAATAGTATTTATTACTTTTACAAGCATATTGTATTTATGAGATTTTCTTTAACTGTACTTTTGGGGCTTCTCCATTTTATGGGTGTATCACAAACCATTATGCCCGGCAATATTACTATTGCTCGTGATACCTTTGGCATACCTCATATTTTTGCTCCAACCGATGCTGAAGTAGCATACGGATTAGCTTGGGCACATTGTGAAGATGATTTTGAGCACATACAAATGATTTTAATTACAGCCAATGCTCATTTAGGAGAAATTCAAGGTAAAGAAGGTGCTGCAACGGATTATTTTGTTCAGTTTATCAGAGCCAAAGAACATGTGGATAAATACTATGGTTCAGATATCTCGCTTGAGTATAAAAAAATTCTTCAGGCCTATGCCGATGGAATCAATGCTTATGCAAATGCACATCCCAAGGAAATAAAATTGAAAAAAATATTTCCCGTTTCTACTAAAACAATCTTAATTGGTTATCACCTAATTTTAACAAGCATGGTGGGTACTCCCAGAGCTTTGCAGTATATTATTAATGGTAAACCCGATGAGTATATATTTAATGCCAGCGCTGGTTCTAATGCTTTTGCTTTCAATAAAAATCATACTACAGATAGTGCAACATATTTGGTGATAAATCCGCATGTGCCATTGGAAGGACAAGGTTCATGGTATGAAGCGCATTTGTGTAGCAATGAAAATTGGAACATATATGGTGCTTTAATTCCGGGAATGGTGTCTCCGGCAATGGGTTGTAATGAGTATTTAGGCTGGGCGATTACCTTTAATTGGCCAGATTATGTTGATATATACGAAATGGAGCTTAATCCTAAAAATAAAAATCAATATAAATTTGATGGTGAATGGAAAGATTTTGAGCGTAAAAAAATACCATTGAAAGTAAAAACAAAATTTGGGAAAATTACTGTTAAAAAAGAAGCATTATGGTGTGTGTACGGACCTGCATATAAAACTAAAAAAGGGGTGTATGCATTGAGGTACAATACCATGCACGATTTAAAAGCGCCTGAACAATGGTTTAAAATGGGGAAATCAAAACAATACTCCGAATTTTACAATGCGATGGAAATGCAAGGGATTCCTCTCTTTAATTTTATGATGGCAGATGATCAACAACAACTATTTTATTTGTTTAATGCAAAATTACCTATTCGTAATCCGGAATATAATTGGCAAAAAACATTGCCCGGAAATACTTCTAAAACATTGTGGAATGAATATTATAAGTTAAATCAATTACCTCAAAAATTAAATCCGCAATGCGGCTATTTATATAATACCAATAATTCTCCTTTTAGATGTACTGCAGCATCTGAAAATCTTATTGAGAGTACTTTTAACAAAGAGTCGGCATTTAGCTGGAATAGAATTAATAATAGAGATTTACGTTTTAATGAATTGATTGCTCAAAAAGAAAAGTTAAGCTTTGAAGATATTAAAGCAATTAAATATGATTGCAAATACCCCGATAAAAAAGGCGGAATTTACAAATCGTACCAACCTATTTATGCATTAAATGAATCAGATTATCCTGATATTTCAGATGCGATTAGTAAACTAAAAAAATGGAATTTTTCGGGGTATGTTTCTAACAGAGAAGCCGCATTGGTAACATTTACATTTAATGATTTGTTTAAAAAGAAGAAAGCAGCATACAATGAGTTGGAAACAGGCTTGGATTATTTAACACAAGAATTAGTTGAATCAATACGATCTGCAAAAAAAACAATGATTAAATATTATGGAACAATAGATATTGAGTTTGGAATGGCTCAACAGTTGATAAGAGAAGATAAAAATTATCCTGTTCCGGGATTACCCGAATGTATGTTAGCCATTGCCAGTGAAGACAATTCAAAAGGAAAGTTAAGAGCGCAAAATGGTGATTCATTTATCATGTTTGCTAAATTTTCAAAATCAGGAAACTCTTTTGAAACCATTGTTCCGTATGGTGAGTCGCGCAGAAAAGATAGCCCTCATTTAACCGATCAAATGGAATTGTATAGCAAACAGCAAACAAAAAAAATTACATTAAATAAAGAACAAGTATTGAATACAGCACTACGTATTTATCATCCTCAATAATATAGTTACATTTACATCATGACATTAAAAAACGATTTAATTTTAAGAGCTGCTAAAGGAGAAAAAACAGAACGAACTCCAGTATGGTTAATGCGTCAGGCGGGTAGAATATTGCCCGAGTATCGTGAAGTAAGAGCTAAAATGGGAGGTTTCAAAGAATTAGTGGAAACTCCGGAGTTTGCTTGTGAAGTAACCATTCAGCCGGTAGATATTTTAGGTGTAGATGCAGCCATTATTTTTTCTGATATTTTGGTAATTCCCGAAGCAATGGGTTTGCCATACCAAATGATAGAAGCCAAAGGTCCTTGGTTTGAAAAAACCGTAAAAACAATTGAGGATATTAATCAATTACGAGTAGCTCAAGCGGATGATTTACATTATGTGATTGATGCGATTAAATTAACCAAAAAAGAGTTAAACAATAGAGTTCCATTGATTGGATTTGCCGGTGCTCCTTGGACTATTTTTGCTTATATGATTGAAGGTGGCGGCAGCAAAACATTCTCAAAAGCTAAAAAGTTTTTATACACTCATCCTGATTTGTCACATGCTTTATTGCAAAAAATTACGGATAGCACTATTAATTATTTAAAAGGACAAATAGCAGCGGGTGCTGATATGTTACAACTGTTTGATAGCTGGGCTGGAGTATTGTCGCCCGAACAATACAACCATTTTTCGCTAAAATACATCTCGCAAATATGTGATGCAATAAATGAAGTGCCAATGACTGTTTTTGCTAAAGATGCACACTTTGCAAGAAGAGAAATGGGAAGATTAAATTGCAATACAATTGGCTTGGATTGGACAATGGATATTAAAGAATCCAGAGAAATGATTGGCTTAAATAAAACTTTACAAGGAAATATGGATCCATGTTTGTTGTATGCCGATTATGATACCATTAAAAAGGAAACAATCAACATGTTAAAAACCTTTGGCCCTTATAAACATATTGCAAATTTAGGACATGGATTGTATCCTGATTTGGATAAAGATAAAGTAAAATGTTTTGTAGATACCATTAAAGAATTTCGATTTTAAATTGTAAACATTTAAAAATACCCAATGCTTATAAGCAGAGAAAAGAAAAATGTATTTATAAATAAAGGAATAATTTTTTCATTGTTTCTGCTTTTTTCCTTTTCCCTTGCTTATCCTCAAGCAAATAAAAACTTGGTTCCTAATCCAAGTTTTGAAACACATAAAAATAAAGCCAATACTATTACCAATGCTGTTCCGTGGAAAAATGTTGGTACGGTAGATTATTATATGAAGCCAGAAAAAAGAGACACCTCCAAATTTAAAGGTGCTCGTACAGGTTCTTGTTATGCCGGATTGCGCTTTCAATCAGAATATAAAGAGTTTATGTATGTCCCATTGTTAGAACCATTGGAGCGTGGACAAACTTATCGTTTTAAAATGTATGTTCGTTTATTAAGTTTTAGTACGGTTACTATTAAGCAATTAGGTGTTTATTTTTCGGATGTAGTGTACGATAATAAAATGACTTTTGATAAAGAACATCAAATTGATACGAGTTATTCAAAAGGTTTATCAGGAACCTTGGATTGGATTCCAATTAAAGGAGAGTATGTTGCAAAAGGTGGAGAAAAATATATCATTATTGGGAATTTTAATTTGATGAAAAAAGATATGGTTCGTGTAAATAAATTAAATTTATTCGAATTTAAAGAAGCATACTATTACATTGATGATGTATCTGTACGAAAAAAAATTACAAAACCAGATTCTTTAGTCGCATACAAGTATGCAATTGAAAATGCTATCCCTGTTTTTCCTGAAGAGTTTAAAACAGGCGATGCCATAGAGATTAAAAAATTAAAATTTGAAAATAATAGTGCTGTAATAAAATCCGATTCATATAAAATATTAGATGCGGTAGTAAATGTTTTAAATAACCATCCGTTTATGGAAGTTCAAATTGTTGGTCATACAGATAATGTTGGAAGCGAATCATCAAACAAAAAATTATCAAAAGATCGAGCAAAAGCAGTGTATGATTACTTGAAAGCAAAAGAAATTGTAAATCCTATTACTTACATTGGAATGGGAAGCACACAACCAATTGCTCCGAATGATACGGATGAAAATAAAGCTAAAAACAGAAGAGTAGAGTTTTTAATTACTAAAGAACAATAACTATAAAAAACTACCATGGCGGACTTAAAAAAAGGTGACAAAAAATTAATTAATGCTTGGGCTACCTACGATTTAGCAAACTCAGTGTATAACTTGGTTATTACTGCTACTATTTTCCCTATTTATTACAAGGCTGTTACTACAACTAAAGATGCAGATGGAAATGAAATTTCCAATCTGGTTTCGTTTTTAGGATTTGAAATTAAAAATACCACACTTTACGATTTTGCTATTGCATTCGCTTTTTTATTGGTTGCAGTTTTATCACCTTTATTATCAGGGATTGCAGATTATGGTGGAAGCAAAAAAAGATTCATGCAGTTTTTTTGTTACTTGGGCGCTATTTCATGTTCATTGATGTATTTTTTTAATGCCGATACGTTGTATATAGGAGTAGTGTTGGCCATACTTGCTTGTGTTGGTTATGCTGGAAGTTTAGTGTTTTATAATGCTTATTTGCCCGAAATTGCTAATCCAGAACAACAAGATGCGGTGAGTGCCAAAGGTTTTGCAATGGGGTATGTAGGCAGTGCTGTTTTGTTGATTGTGAACTTAGTAATGGTAATGACACGTGAAACAGGAGCCGAAAAGTTGGAAATGATGCAATGGGCTTTTGTTACAGTTGGTATTTGGTGGTTGATTTTTTCTCAAATAACATTTTACTATTTGCCTAAAGTAAATGATGCTAAAAATGCTTCGAAAAAGGCACAAGGAAATTATATGTTGAAAGGATTTAAAGAGTTGATAAAAGTATGGAATGAATTAAAGCATAATAAAAAACTAGTCAGATTTTTACCCGCATTTTTTATTTACAGTATGGGAGTTCAAACGGTTATGCTTGTTGCAAACCATTTTGGTTCGGATGAAATAAAAATGGAGCCAGGGCAATTAATTACTACTATTTTAATTATTCAATTTGTTGCAATGATTGGCGCATATTTATTTTCATACACATCTCGCAAAACGAGTAATTTATTTACTCTAAAAATTGCTACCATTATTTGGTCATTGATTTGCATTTTTACTTTTTTCTTTGTGTATACAGCAATGCATTTTTACATTGTAGCAGCATTTGTTGGATTAGTAATGGGAGGAATACAATCCTTATCACGTTCAACTTATTCAAAAATGTTACCTGAAACAGAAGACAATGCGTCCTATTTTAGTTTTTATGATGTATGTGAAAAATTAAGCATTGTTCTTGGGATGGCAACGTTTGGTATTATAAACGAATGTAGTGCAACTATGCGAACACCCATTGTTGCATTGATTGTATTTTTTGTGTTGGGATATTTGTTGTTATTGCGTGTTCCTAATAATAAAGATCAGCCTCTTATAAAGTAGTTAATAATGTAAATGTTAGTAAAATTAAAAATGTGATTTTGAAATTTATTTTTCCCTAAATAATAGTTATTCGTAAATTAGTAAAAAAATCGCTTTTTGTAACCTTATGATTGTAGATATATTTATTCCTTGTTTTATTGATCAAATTTATCCTGATGTTGGATTAAATATGGTTAAAATTTTAGAAAAAGTAGGTTGTGGGGTCAACTATAACCCGGAGCAAACTTGTTGCGGGCAACCAGCGTTTAATGCTGGATACAGAGATGATTGTAAAACGGTAGGTGAAAAATTTATTCGTGAATTTCAAAATGATAGATATATTGTAAGTCCTTCTGCTTCATGTGCAGGATTTGTAAAAAATTACTATCCCGAAATGTTTCATAATTCAGTATTGCACAATGAATACAAACAAATTCAAAAGAATATGTTTGAGTTTTCTGATTTTTTAGTAAATGTTTTAAAAATTACCGATTTAGGCGCGAAACTGGATGGTGTTGCTACTTATCATGATTCATGTGCTGCTTTGAGAGAATACGGAGTAAAAAGAGAACCAAGAGTATTACTTGAAAAAGTAAGAGGTTTAGAATTACGTGAAATGAAAGATGTTGAAACTTGCTGTGGATTTGGAGGGAGTTTTTCTGTAAAATTTGAACCAATTGCAATAGGAATGGGAGAACAAAAACTACAAAATATATTGGCAACAGAAGCAGAGTATGTTATTTCTACCGATACTTCTTGTTTGATGCATTTAGAAGGCTATGCTAAAAAACAAGGCAAAGAAATTAAAATGATGCACTTGGTAGATGTGCTTGCAAGCGGTTGGGATTAATCAATAAATTTTTTCATTAATGGCCCACTTGTTAAACTAGTAATTAATGCCATAATTACCAAGGCTACAAATATTGGTTTTGAGATTAAACCAGCATTTAATGCCAATGTTCCTAAAATAATTTCCATTGCACCACGTGCATTCATCCCAAATCCAACAGCTAGGGAATGATTTTTACTCATACCTCCAATGCGCGCACCTATACTTGCTCCTAATACTTTTCCAACAAATGCTAGTATTAAAACAATCAATACAATGGTTAAATCAAAATTTTCAATAAAATTTACTTTTAGACCAATTGAAACAAAAAATAAAGGAGCAAAGAAGTTGGTGATAAATTGATGTATAATTTCTCTGGCTTGTTCTTTTAAGTGAACACTATCACCAAAAGCTATACCTGCTATAAATGCACCAAGTATGGCATGAATATTTATACTTTCAGTAAATGCGGCTGATAATAAACATATTCCTAATGAAATGGATAATACACCACCTGGCCACGAAAGTTTTGTTTGCATCCATGGTAATGTTTTATCAATTATTTTTTTTCCAATGGTAAGCATAAATAAACCAAATCCAATAATGTAAAGGATGGTGTAGCCTAAACTTAAATGTTCGCCCGAGTTGTTATTAGTCAGACTTAAAATCAATGAAAAAATCAACCAACCAATTAAATCGTTAAACATGGCCGAAGCAATGATAACCATTCCAATATTGGTTTTAAATAAATTCATGTCCATTAGAATACGTGCAATTACTGGTAATGCTGAAATAGCCAATGCTGTTCCTAAAAATAATGAGAATAATAACTTAGGTTCATGCTCATTTGATATTGAAAATATTTCAGGAAAATACCATGCTACAGCAAAGCCTGTAAAAAAAGGAATAATCATACTGAATATACTTGTGTAAATTGCAACTTTTCCTTGTTTTAGAACCAAAGGTAGTTGTACTTCCATGCCTGCAACAAAAAGGAGCATAATCACAGAAAGACTAAAAATACCATCCAAGGCTATTGGAATATTACCTGTTCTTGGGA
>JAEUTT010000376.1 GCA_016787165.1 Bacteroidia bacterium
CCTTTGATTCAAAAGACTATTTTTTAGCCATTGCCGAAAATTATGAGAATGATATAAAACAAGGAAATACCATTAACTACTATCCTAATGGAAAAGTAAAACAAACCATCCCTTTTGTTGATGGGAAAGAAGAAGGTATTGGATATGAATACTCGCCCGATAGCACTATCATTTCAATTACTCAATACCGTATGGGATTTATTCAACGCGATGAAAAAATAAACAGAAAAGATAACAAAGGCTTAAAACAAGGTATGTGGAAAGAGTTTTATCCGAATGGCACTATAAAAACTGAAGTTACCTATACCGATGATTTAATGCATGGATACTTAAAAGAATATTCGGCAAAAGGAAGTTTATTGAATACCTCAAAATATATAAATGGAGTATTGCAAACCAATGTTCCTGAGTTAGCAAAAGTAGATGTTAAAACAGCATACTATGCAGATGGCAAAATAAAATTTACAGGAACATACCGTGATGATACTCCAGAAGGAATACATAGAGAATTTTCGCCCGAAGGAGAAGTATTAAATGCTAAAGTATATGTAGAAGGTATTCTTGTTGGCGAAGGAATTATAGATACCTTAGGAAGACAACAAGGGATGTGGAAAGAGTTTCATCCTAATGGAGAAATTAAATCACAAGGTGAATATTTGAATGGAAACCGAATTAACGAATGGTCGTTTTTTCATCCCAATAAAAAAATTGAACAAAAAGGTAAATACGATAAAAAAGGAAAAGCACAAGGAGTATGGAAATGGTATTATGAAAGTGGTAATTTATTGCGCGAAGAAAATTACAGAAATGGATTACGAGATGGCATAATGACCGAATACAGTGATTCGGGAGAACTAATAACAAAAGGCGATTTTATTGATGGATTAAAAGAAGGACCTTGGTTTTTTCAGCATCAAGATTATAAAGAAGAAGGAAATTACAAAGCCGACCAACGCGATGGAGAATGGAAACACTATTTTATAAGTACCGGACGCATTAGATATATAGGTAAATTTATTGATGGCTCACCTGATGGAATGCAAACGTTTAACTACGAAAATGGAAAAACAAGGCAAGAAGGAAAATACGCAGGGGGATTAAAAGAAGGAGATTGGAAATTTTATGATGAGCAAGGATTTTTAATTTTAACTATCACTTTTAAAAGTGATGTAGAAATTAAATTTGATGGAATGAAAATCACACCCGAAATGCCAACCACAGAGCCTAGCTTAAAATAATTGTGTTAGATTACATGGATTACTCAAAAAAAACAAAAGCTGAATTAATAGCCGAACTGAAAAAACTTCAGCGGAAGCTAAACCGCTTTTCAGATCTCCCTGTAAAACAAAAAAAATCTTCATTGGCTGATAAAAGATGGGACTCCTTTTTTAAAAACTCAGCAAACATTGTAATTATTGTCGATAAAAAAGGTGCTATTATTGACATTAATCGAACCGTTTCTGGATTAAAAAAACAGGATGTGATTGGCGCTTCAGCTTATAATTTTGTTGAAAAGGAATCGGTAGGAATTATGAAAAAAGCAATTGCCACTGCATTTAAAACAACCAAACCACAACATTATAAAATAAGCGGATATGGTGCGAACAAAAAAATCGCCTATTACAGCAGCAAATTAATTCCTATTGTAGAAAACAAAAAAACAGTAGCTGTAATTATTGATACAATAGATATTACCAACGAAACCACTATTCAGTTACAGTTAAAGCAAAACGAAGAAAAATTTAGAATGTTGGCCGAAAATGCAATGGACGTTATTTATAGATACTCTATTGTACCTCAACCGCATTATGAATACATCAGTCCTTCTATTCTAAAAATGTCGGGCTACACAGCAAACGATTTTTATAAAGACCCATTTGTTGCATTTAAAATAGTACATCCCGATGACTTGCATTTACTTGGCGATTCGGAAGAATCTTTAAAAAAGGATAAAAAAATTTCTGGAATAAAAGATCCAAAAGTAATTTTAAGATGGATAAAAAAAGATGGTACCATTATTTGGACAGAAACAAAAACGCATAATATTTACGATGCAAAAGGCAACAAAATAGCTATTGAGGGAATTTCGAGAGATATTACTGCACAAAAACAAAGCATCGAAAATTATAAAAGTTTAGTAGATTATTCGCCTGATGGTGTAATGATACACATTGATGGTAAAATCATATTTGCAAACCCGAGTGCATTAAAAATAATTGGAGCAAAAACATTTTCAGAAATAGAAAACCAATCGGCATTTAATTTTATTCACCCCGATTACCATCAGCAAACCTTAGAACGAATTAAAGCAATTAAAAAAGGAGAAACGCCTGATTTTAATGAAATAAAAATAAAAACATTTGAAGGAAAGATAAAAACAATTGAAACCAGGCCCATTGCTATTAAATTTAACAACAAAGATGCTATACAAGTAGTATTTCATGATGTTACAGCCGAAAAACAATTATTAAAAGAACAAATAAGAGCGCAAATAGCCGAAGAAACGAATCAAAAATTACAAATTGAAATTGCAGAACGGTTAAAAACAGAAAAAGAATTACAAGAAACACAAAACTATACCCGCTTGCTTATTGATAGCTCTTTAGATATGATTTGTGCTTCCGACAAAAAAGGATACATTACAGAATTTAATAAAGCCGCTCAAAAAATATTTGGCTATACAACCAGTGAAATTATTGGCAAACATGTAAGCATTTTATATTCTAATCCTTCGGATAGAATAAAAATAACCGATGATGAATTATACAAAAAAGGAACATTTTCGGGCGAAGTAGTAAATATTAGAAAAAATGGCGATCTTTTTACAGCTTTTCTGTCGGCTTCTGTATTAAAAAATGAAAATGGAGAAATAATTGGGGCTATGGGTGTTTCAAGAGATATTACAGAGCTGAAAAGAGCAGAAGAAGAATTGCGAAAAAATGAAAACATGTTGCAACAACAAGCAGCTAAACTTCATGCAATCATTGAAAGTAGCTCGCATGTAATATGGACTATCAACAAAAAGCATGAGCTTACCTCTTTCAATAAAAACTTTATTACCCACATGGTAAAAAGATACGGAATTACACCTCACATAGGACTTTCAATGATTGAAGGAGAAATGATAAGCTCCAATGAATACAATAAATTTTGGATTGATAAATATACCAGTGCTTTTAAAGGAAAATCAGAATATTTTGAAACTAAGCTGATAGATAAATTT
>JAEUTT010000053.1 GCA_016787165.1 Bacteroidia bacterium
TACCCAAGGATCTCTATAATCTATTATTAAATTAATTTTAGCGAACCGCCTTTTAAAATCTGCAGCATAAAAAACAGAACGAAATGGGGCCCCTGTTACAATAATATTCTCTATTTTATTCTCTAAAATCACTTCTGTAGAAATTTTCAACATTTTTTTTTTCCAAAAAATTGCTTTATCATAAATACTTCCTTTTACAATAATTTGAAGAAAGAATTTCCAAAAGCGATACATCAATTTATCAAATATGCTAAACGAAGATTGCTTCTGAAGTACTTTGGGGTACATGCCAGATATTGGATAAATTTTTATATTAGAATTATTCGCAACATCATCCATAAAAAGTGATACTTCTTTAAAAGGATTTTTCGCACAAATCACGTGCACCGTATAGCCATTCTTAGCTAAATATTTTGCAAATTTAGCCCAACGCCTTCCTCCTATCCCTGGATAAGGAGGAAAAACGTAGGAAATTAATAATATATGCTTATTGTTGCTTCCCAAACTTAATGTAATTATTCTTTATCAGATCATTTATTAAAACACTATCAAATTTATTCACTCCCGATTGGTTTAAATGGTGTGAATCATAGTAATCCTTTTTCGTATCAAGCACTACTGAATAGGAATAATCCCAATATGGGATAGTATATTTTTTAGACAACATAGATACCATTTCATTAAATTGATCATGATTACCATTGTTTGATTCTTTTGGAGTAGGATGTGTAACCATTAATACATTTATGCTACTTTGCTTAAAATACAACAACAAATCCTCTAAATAAGCCAACTGAATAGGGTTAACTTTAAGGTCAGCTGTATAGGAATATTTAGCAGTATTTAATACTGAATCCCTTTTCTCACTATAACCATTAAATACATAAAACGAATCAATATACATTGGAGAAGAATTGGTATTGAGCATTCTTACAGTAAGCATATTAATGGCTCCCGGATTTTTTAAATGGAGGCCCATTTGAAATGCAGCTTTATCTGATGAAATATTTTGTATTAAATCGGCACATGACTCTATGCCATCAGAAGCAAGAGCCCCATCGTAAATATCTAACAAAACCAAATCACAATTATTTTTAGCAATGTAATTCTTAGCAATGTAATATGAATTAAAAATTGACTGTCCACTTGTTCCTAAATTAAAAAGTGTTAAGCCATATTTCTTAAATATTCGAGGATCATAGCCTCTATATGCATGGGATGAACCCAATACAACAATATCATATTTGGCATTAGCATCAAAATCTTTAAATTTTTGATAGCTGTTTCCACCTTTCCATGTTATCACTTCTGACATTCGATATATTAAAGGAATATTACCCGCTTTTATTTGCAGCAACAAAAAAACAGTCGACAAATACAAAATAGCACAAGTAACTATGAACAAAAAAATATTTTTTATAAGTTTAATTAATTCCATTAAAATTGAAAATAAATAAAATCGGTTTCACCAAAATAACCAAACAATAAAATCATCACAAAAACTATTGAATAAAAAGAATAAACCAATAATTTATTTTTAAGTTTAATTCTGTTTTTTACAATTTTATCAGCAAATGGATCGATAAAAACAAAAGCCAATAAAAGAAATAACGTAACTATAAAAGTTACAGGCTTTATGTGCGTTAAAAATAAGATGTTATTAATTGAGTAATTCTGAATATTAAACAATTGGGAGATGATTACACCGGCATCATGCATGCTTTGTGCTCTAAAAAAAATCCACGCAAATAACGCCAAATGAAATGTTAACATCAATTTGAAAACGGTTTGCCATTTATTCTGCTTTACTGAAAATTTAAAATAACTAGTAATTATTAAACTTAACACGAGATAACCACCATGTAATGCACCCCATACAATATAAGTCCAATTTGCCCCGTGCCAAAAACCACTTATAATAAATACAATAAATAAATTATAATACCACCTCCATTTTACCACTCTATTTCCACCTAATGGAATGTATAAATAATCTCGAAACCAGGTTGAAAGTGAAATATGCCAGCGATCCCAAAACTCTTTTATTGAAGTTGAAATATAGGGAGTTCTAAAATTTTCCATTAAATCATAACCCATTACTTTTGCTGCACCAATTGCTATATCAGAATATCCTGAAAAATCGCAATAAATTTGAAATGCAAAAAAATAAGTAGCGATTAGAATAGAAAAACTATCGTAATCGGAAGGATTTGCATATACGATATTCACAACAACGGCCAGTCTATCGGCTATAACAATTTTTTTAAACAAACCCCAAAGCATTTGTTTTAAACCAGCAACTACTCTATCGTACTTAAAGTCATTTTCTTTTTTTAATTGAGGCAATATATTTTGTGGGCGTTCAATAGGTCCGGCTACCAACTGAGGATAAAACATAACATAGAGTGCATAAATTCCAAAATGTCGTTCTGCTTTAAAATTTCCTCGATATACTTCTATTGTATAGCTCATTGCTTGAAATGTGTGGAATGATAAGCCAATGGGTAATATAATTGACAAATAAGGAACTGGATTTTCAACACCAATACTTTGTAATAAGTTATCCACATTTTCAATAAAAAAATTATAATACTTGAATACTGCCAATACACCTATATTAGCAACTAAGCTCAAAATCAAATATTTTTTCTTTGCTTTTTTTTCTACCGTATTTTCAATAAGTATTCCTGCAAAATAATCAACAACAATAGTTGCACCCAATATTAGAATATAATAAGGAATAAATGCCATATAAAAGTAGCAGCTAGCTACAAGCAACAACAACCAACGAAATTTGTGAGGTATTACAAAATAAAGTATTGTAACAAGAGGAAAAAAAATAAAAAAATGAAATGAATTAAATAACATACACTTAAATTAAGACTTAATTTCCTTACAAAATTTCAAATAGTTTTTTTCGGCACTAAAGTTACTCATCCAGTAACT
>JAEUTT010000076.1 GCA_016787165.1 Bacteroidia bacterium
TATTTGATTTCACTCTTCTGTCGGATAAATTATAAAGCCCATTCAAGTAGCCCAGTCCACCAGTAAATACTCCACCGAATCCTAACCATGCACCAGTAGTAGGTACAGAACCTCTAACACCATAAGTATTAGAACTATTAGAAGTTCCATAAACACCAATTCCTCCCCCAGAGTTAGGCAAGTGCACTCCATATGCTCCAATACCACCAGAAATGTTTGTTACACCTCCAAGAGCATTTGATGTCCCTGCATTATTATATGCCAACAAGGCAGAACCTGTAGCACTTGTATTTTCAAAATTAGCAATATAGTTACCAGCAACAGCAACCCTCATCTCCAAATTATAGGCAGGAGTAGCTGTTCCGATTCCAATATTACCTGTGCCTAATATTCTTATCCGTTCTGCATTATTTGTTCTTATTGCAAAAGCAACATTATCAGTAGTACCCAAAAAGTTAGTAGCAATTGCCGTTCCTGCATTACCTGTTAAACCCCAACCACCACTTGCAGTGCTCCAAGGCATCCATGCAGTTCCATTGTAAAAATAAAAACCTGCTCCTTGTGTTCCTGCATCTGTTTGATATACAAGTAAAGCTGTTGCCGGAGTTGCAATAGCTACTCGTTGAGCCGCAGTCATTCTAGGAATTAACAATCCTCTATTATTAAAATCTATATCTAAACCAGCGCTTGCATTGGGTGCTGCACCACTGTTATTTATTGCAACATTCTGAGCAAATGCACTAGTTAATGTTAGAAGCATTATAAAAAAAACTGCTCCAGTCTTTGTGTTAGTAAGTATTTTCATATTCATATCCTTTTAATTAAGTTTTATCTATACTTTTAACAAGTACAACAGTGAAATTGTTTACTACTTGCTTAGATGCAAATATATAACAAAAAGTTGCATTAAATCAAACAAATCAGACGATATTTTTAGAATAAATTATCGACAAATTATTGTTTTACAATTGTTTAAATAAAGACAAACATGATTTTTTATGCCAACAAATACACAAAATTATATTTGGCAATCATCCTTCTTTCGTTTTGCTTTTATTCATTTAAGTCCGAACTAAAAGAAGAATGGAAGCTAAAAAAACACGAAAATGGCATTTTCGTGTATACTCGTATGGCCGAAAACTCAAAATTCAAAGAATTAAAATGTGTTGTTCAGTTAAAAAGTAGCTTATCAGGACTAGTTGCTCTCATTAACGACCGAGAAAGTTATCCTCATTGGGTATATCGTTGTGGAGAGTCTACCATTTTAAAAAAAATAAGCGATACCGAAATCATCCACCGACAAACAGTAGTTGCTCCCTGGCCAGTTGACAGCAGAGATTTTGTAGTAAACGTAAAGTTACATCAAGACACAAAAACAAAAGTGATTACAATACAATCTAAATGTATTCCTAATTATATACCCCATAAAAGTAACTTCATTCGCATTACCGAATTTAAAGCGTTATGGATATTAAGCCCTTTAAGCAACGGAATGGTAAATGTAGAATATCAATTATTAGTAAACCCAGGTGGAAATGTTCCTGCATGGCTTGTAAATTTAGCTGTAATTGATGGCCCTTATGAAACAACACTCAACATGAAAGAATGGATAAAAAAAGAAAAGTACCAAAACAATCATCTGCCATATATTCTTGAACCCTGATATATTAAAACAAATGCTTATTTTTGGCTTTCAATAATTGTATTCCATCATTTATGACCATAGATAGAAATAACGTGATTGTTCCTGAAAACGAAAAGTTTATCAATCTGGAAAAAGCGATTGCATCTAAAAACCCTAAACTTTTAAAATTTCTACCTGGCTTCGTATTAAGATACATAAAAAAAATTGTTCACCAAGAAGAACTTAATACCGCCATTTATTTGAACAAACACCGACATGGAGTTGATTTTGCAAATGCAGCTTTTGAAGAATTTGGTGTGAAATTTAAAATCATAGGCGAAGAAAACATTGTAAAAGAAGGTGGCGTAATTATGGCTGCAAATCACCCACTTGGAGGTTTAGATGGAATTACATTTATGAAAATTGTTTCCGACTATCGCCCTGATATTCGTTTCTTCGTGAATGACTTATTAATGGCACTAAAAAACTATGCACCTATTTTTGTTCCTGTAAACAAACATGGAAAAAACTCATCCGATTATACTCGTAAATTTGAAGAAGTATATGCAGGGCCTGAGTGTTTGTTAATATTCCCTGCAGGACTAGTTTCCAGAAGAAACGACAAAGGAGTAATTGAAGATTTAATTTGGAAAAAAAGTTTTATCTCAAAAGCTATTCAACACAAAAAAAATATAGTGCCTGTTTATATTGATGGGCAAAACTCCAAACGTTTTTATAACCTAGCATATTATCGAAAAAAATTGGGAATAAAAGCAAACATTGAAATGTTTTACCTAGTAGATGAAATGTATAAACAAAGAGGGAAAACGCTTACATTCATTTTTGGAGAAGCTATTCCATGGGAAACATTTGCAGACGGGCAAGCCCCTGAATATTGGTCAGAAAAAGTAAAACGACATGTTTATGCTTTAAAATCAGGTGACAAAACACAATTACTACCTACCATTAAAAACAATAAAAATTAACTAAGTGATTCAAATTAAAAATTATGCAAAACATAATTGAACCTATATCAAAAGAAATTTTAGAAGCTGAACTGAATAAAGATAGATTTATCAGAAAAGCAAACAATGGTAATAACCAAATTTATATTATCACACACCATGATTCACCAAATGTAATGCGTGAAATTGCTCGTTTACGTGAAGTTACATTCAGAGCTGCAGGGGGGGGAACAGGACATGAAATTGATATTGATGAGTTTGACACATCTGATTCTCCCTACAAACAATTGATTGTTTGGAATCCAGAAGAAAAAGAAATTGTTGGTGGCTACCGATATATTAAATTAGGTGAAGCGCCTATTATAAATGGCATTGTTCATGTAGCAACGACAGAATTATTTACCTTCTCGGATCAATTTGTAAAAGAGTATGTGCCTTATACTATTGAATTAGGACGTTCATTCGTTCAACCAAAATATCAACCATCACTTGACAACAGAAAAGGAATTTTTTCTTTGGATAATCTTTGGGATGGATTAGGCGCGATTGTAATTGACAATCCAGATGTAAAATATTTTTATGGAAAAGTAACCATGTATACCGACTTTAATATACATGCACGAGATATGATTCTTTCGTTTTTAACCTATTTTTTTCCTGATAACGACAAACTTGTTCGCCCGATTACACCACTTGGCTTAAAAACAGATGTAACAGAATTCATGAAATCAATTGAAGGAGTTGATTTTAAAGAAGCAAACAAAGTTTTGAATCAGAATGTTAGAGCTTTAGGTGAAAATATTCCACCAATGGTAAATGCATATATGAATTTATCGGCAACGATGAAATTTTTTGGAACAGCAATGAATGACCATTTTGGAGAGGTTGAAGAAAGTGGAATCATGGTAACAATTGCAGATATTTACGATTCTAAAAAAGAACGTCACGTATCTTCTTACAAAAAATAATTTTAAGCATTAGGTCATTTGCTTTATAAGCCATTCATCTAAAATGAGCTACAATTTATTTTAACTAGTCAACAAAAAAGATCAATGGAAATTAAAACAGCACAATTTATTATTAGCAATACAGATGCCAGCAAATGCCCTGCTCCTACTATGCCAGAATATGCATTTATAGGACGGTCTAATGTGGGCAAGTCATCTTTGATTAATATGCTTTGCAATAAAAAGGGACTAGCAAAAACATCCGGGAAACCAGGAAAAACACAACTCATCAACCATTTTATTATTAACGATTCATGGTATTTGGTTGATTTACCAGGCTATGGGTATGCTCAAGTTTCAAAAGATAAACGAAATGCATTCCAACAATTTATTACCGATTATATTTTAACCCGAAAAAATCTAATGTGTATGATGGTGTTACTTGATGCACGACTAGAACCACAAAAAATAGATTTAGAGTTTATGGATTGGTTAGGCGAAAATCAAATTCCTTTTGTGATGGTATTTACTAAAATCGACAAGCTATCAAAAAGAAAATTTGCAGACAACATCAACTATTACAAAGAAGAAATGGGTAAAACTTGGGATGAACTACCTCAATCATTTTATACATCAGCTGAAGAAAAAATAGGAAGAGATGACTTGTTGAGCTTCATAAATAATGCTAACCCTCTATTTAAAGCGGAATAATGAGTGTTAAAATCATCCAAACCGCAGATGGCTCCAATTCATTGCACCACGAAGTTTTAGATGAAACATACCACTCTATCCACGGTGCTATTCAAGAAAGCAAACATGTTTTTATAGATGCCGGACTAAAACAACTAAATAAAAAAAACGAAATTCAAATTCTTGAAATTGGTTTAGGAACCGGATTAAATACATTACTTACATTTTTAGAGAATAAACATCAAAAAATACACTATACAGCCATTGAAGCATTTCCTATTTCAATGAGTATTTCAGAAAACTTAAACTATATACAACTTTTAAATGCGACTAAACAAGAACATGTTTTTAAAACAATTCATTCTTGTGAATGGAATACACCCATTTTTTTAAACGAGTATTTTGTTTTCAAAAAAGTTTTAACCACACTTCAAAACTTTAAACCTACACAAACATTTGACCTTGTTTATTTTGATGCATTCGGGCCAAAGGTTCAACCTGAATTGTGGACAGAAGAAATTTTTACAAAAATATATTTTACTATTTCTACAAAAGGAATTTTAGTGAGTTATTGCGCAAAAGGAGAAGTAAAAAGAATATTAAAAAAAGTAGGCTTTGAAGTGGAAACACTCCCTGGCCCTCCGGGAAAAAGAGAGATGACAAGAGCAAGTAAAAAATAGCTCTACTTTTAAATTGCATTCTATTTTTTTTTAGTTTAGATTTGTTGTACCAATCCCAAGCAGCATGAAAAATTTATTCTATTTAATTATTTCTACGCTTTTTATTACCGCTTGTAGTAATAATAACAATCAAACAATTGAAAATACAGCAGATACAACTCAAACAAAAACAGATTCTGCAGATGATTTTGTAGCATTTGCAAATGAAATGACCATAAGCAATATTCCATTTCCATTTGAATTACTTGATAAAATTTACAGCTCAAAAATAACATTCAGCCAAAATGCGATGAATGCAACCGGAAACATTTCAAAATACAATCAGTTTGATTCAAAAGCTCTTAACCTAGGTATTTATGGAGCCGACCTTGCTTATGCTGTAACCTATGAAAAATTTCAATTAATAGGAAACTATGTAAAAAACACTAAAAAATTAGCCGAAGACTTAGATATTCCGATTGCATTCAACCAAACAATGCTTGATAAATTTGAGGAATATAAAAACAACAAAGATTCATTAGCAATGGTTGTTTATGACTCTTATTCAAAAGTAGATAAAGCATTAAAAAACAATGAACGAGCAGGAATGGCATCTTTGGTAGTAGCAGGAAGCTGGCTAGAAGGTTTATACATCACAACTAAAACATTTATTGATGAGCCTAAAAGTGATGCAAATAATGCTGTTTATGCAGAAGTATCCAGCCAAGGAAAACATTTGAATACACTTATTACAATGTTAGAAGAATACAAAACAGAAAAAAATTATTCTCCAATCATTAATGAATTATTAGAAATAAAAAAAGATTTTGCGGCAAACACATTTGATGAACCATTAATAATTGCCTTACACAAAAAAATTTCCAAGCTTAGAAATTCTATCATTGAAGGCTTTTAATCTTTGTTAAAAAAAGGTTCAATTCATTTAGCTTGTTCGTATTAATTAAATCTACTCCACATTCAATGAGTAGTTTCCAAACGTTTTCATTTTCTGGACTAGCCCACAATCTAACCTTTTTTCCTTGTTCATGAGCTAGTTTAACCTGTTGTTTCAATTGCTCTTTCTCCAAAAAAGAAACATCCCCTACTCCTTTCCAAGAAAGAATTGTATTATATTTACAACTTGCCAGTGGAAATACATCTTCATTTTTTTCATCTTTTTTAATACTCATGAATGCTTGGTCAATAAAACAAAATCGCACACTATCTCTTTTCAAAATTTCGATAGGCTTATTCCCAGACAAAACTACGGTAATAGCTCTTTTTACAACAATGCCATTTTCAACTGAAGTTAAAATAGCTTTATATTTTTCTAATAAAGGTTTTAGCTGTGTATAGGTTTCGACTGCATTTTGTTTAATATCAATCAACAATATGACTGAGTGTGTATCATTCGCATACACTCTTCCTTGATTACTTAAAACAATTTGCTCCAATGGTTTTAAATACAACTCTTCTAAGGCCTTTTTCTTTTTAAACAAAGGATAAATATGTGACACTACAATTTTGTTGTGAATTACAAAAACATCCGCCTCAATGCTTGTAAAGCCATTTTCTAAAGCTAAAAACAAAGGTTTATTTTGCTTATAATCATTATGCGAATGTGCATAAGAATGAACGATTGTTTGCGCCCAAACATTATGGCTCAGAAACAAAAAAAGAAGCGCATAAAAGAATGTTATTTTTTTCATTTATTTCGACTGAATACTTTTGCTAAAATGCTCATTTTTATTTTAAAAATGAGTATTTTTGAATTTAAATAAATAGGTATGGCAATTTTAGGAGCATTAATAAAGAGAACATTTGAGTTGCGCGGAAGTATGCCCAAAATTCGTAAAGTAGATGGATTTAAGCAACAACAAAAAGTATTAAAAAAACTACTCTCTAAAGCTGAATTTACTGCCTTTGGAGAGCATTATAATTTTTCGAAAATTTTAAATGAACATCATCTAATTGATTCATTTAAATCTACAGTTCCTGCACACGACTATAACTCTATGTACAAAAACTGGTGGCATCGTTCACTCAAAGGAGAAAAAAATGTATGCTGGCCACGGAAAATAAAATACTTTGCATTAAGCTCTGGAACTTCAGAATCTGCAAGCAAATCGATTCCAGTTACAAGCGATATGATTAAGGCAATTGTTAAAACAACTTCTCGTCAATTAACTTGTCAAGCAAAACTTGACTTACCGCAAGAACATTTTGAGAAAAGTGTGTTAATGGTTGGGGGTAGTACCGACTTAAAATACAATGGCGTTTATTACGAAGGTGATTTAAGTGGAATTACAACTGGCAATGTTCCTTTTTATGCACAAAACTTTAGTAAGCCGGGAAAAGAAATATCCAAACAAAAAGACTGGGAAAAAAAGTTAGATGAAATCACTAAAAATGCTCCCAACTGGGATATTGGGATTATTTGTGGTGTTCCAGCATGGATTCAAATTTTGTTTCAACGCATTATCAAAGAGTACAATGTTAAAAGCATACATGACATTTGGCCTAATTTAAAAGTATATGTTCATGGCGGTGTTTCATTTGCACCTTATAAAAGTGGATTTGAAAAACTTTTAGGAAAACCTGTTTTATATTTTGACACCTATTTGGCTTCTGAAGGCTTTGTTGCGTTTCAAGACCGACCAAATGTTGAAGGGATGAGAATGATTTTAGACATTGGTATTTTTTATGAATTTATTCCTTTTAATGAGAAAAACTTTGATAGTGATGGCGTGATGGTAGAAAATCCGGAAACATTGCATATTGGAGAAGTAAAACAAGGAGAAGAATATGCACTTTTAATTTCAACTTGTTCAGGCGCTTGGCGATATTTGATTGGCGATGTTGTAAAATTTACTTCTTTAAAAAATTATGAAATTGCCATTACTGGAAGGACAAAACATTTTTTAAGTTTATGCGGAGAGCACTTGTCGCAAGACAACATGAACAAAGCAATAGAACTCGTATCAAATGAATTAAAAATTGATGTAAAAGAATTTACAGTAGCGGGCATTGCTTTTGAAAGCATGTTTGCCCATCAATGGTATATTGGTACAGATGATAAAGTAGATGCTCTGGTATTTAAAAAATTATTAGATGAAAAATTAAAAGAGCTAAACGATGACTATAAAGTAGAACGTATAGCTGCATTAAAAGAAGTATTAGTAGAAATTTTACCTTCCACTGCATTTTATGAATTTATGAAATTAAAAGGGAAAGTTGGAGCTCAAAACAAATTTCCACGCGTATTAAAAAATAAACAACTAAATGAATGGAGAGACTTTTTAAGTTTATTCAGCAATAAAAAATAATGCTTAGCTTAATCTATCAAACAATTGTAATTGTAATTTTGCTCTCCTTCTCTTTTGGACCGGCATTTTTTGCATTATTAAACACAAGTATTAAATATGGAGTGCGTGAAGGTTCACTCTTAGCTGTTGGTGTTGTATTGAGCGATTTATTTGTTTGTATCTTAGTTATCTACTTAATTAGCTTAGGTGCCACCAATTATATTCAAGATGAAAAAAACCAAGGATTCATGGGTATCATGGCTGGATTAATTTTAGTGGTTTTTGGTTCGTTTTATTTTAAAAAACAAGTTAAAAAAAGTGATGATGCTATTGAAATACAAAGCCCTTCTGCTCCATTATTAATTACCAAAGGTTTTTTTCTTAATTTACTAAACCCTGCAGTATGGCTGCTTTGGTTAGGAAATGTAACTGCTGTAAGTCAAACATTTAACTATTCTAAAGTTAAAATGTTCATATACTTCGGCATCACACTAGGTTTGGTTTTAACAGTAGAAATTTTTAAATCATCATTAGCATCTAAAATCAAAAAGTACCTCACCGATAAATTGATGCGTTATATCAATTATACAACAGGTGCTTTACTTATTTCCTTTGGTCTTATCCTTATTTACAATCACTATTTTAAGTTGTAGTTAAAACAACTCCAATTGATCTTTTTGCCCTTGTTGGTGTTATCACCAACAAGAATTCTTGCATCGATCATATTATAGCCTTTGTTGGTGTTATCACCAACAAATTTTTTTGAATCAATCACATTATCGTTTCATAATGTGTTAAAAATCCAAAATCATCCTTACCAGTCATATAAAAATTAGCACTAGAAAAAGGGTAGTCTTCAGCAAGTTCTGATAAAAACCATTTTTTATGTAAGGGATTCTTATGAATATAATTCAGCTTTTGTAAAAGAGTATTCGTGTTATCCAATTCAAACCACAATGGATTTCGTTCCCATATTTGATATCTTCTGTCCTTATCATTTACAAGAATATCATCAAGAATAGGTGAATCTATTTTTATTAAGTTGAATTTTAGTTGCTGTGAAGTATATTTTAAAAAATCTCTTTGTACCTCATGTTTTTTGTGCCCATCTTCTATTCTCAATATCAGATGTATGTGGTTGGGCATGATAACAAATGCGAAAATTGTAGCCCTTTTTTCTTCATGAAGAAATTTTAAGCTATTCAATACAATTTGTTTATGGTCTTTATTCTCGAGTATTTTCAGCCAGTTTAAGTTTGTTGCCGTGAAAAAATAGATGTTTGATCGTTTTCTAAAACTTACCATTTGCTATTTAGTTTTATTTTATTAATCTCTTTGCAGGTGATAACACCTGCAAAGGCTTGAACTTATCATTCGTTATTTTTTTTTTATCTTTTGCCTTTGTTGGTGTTATCACCAACACGATTCATTAGTTGCCATTGTTGGTATTATCGCCAACAAAGATTCTTTTCGTCAATTTTGCAGGTGATAACACCTGCAAAGGCTAATATTTTTAATTATGTTATTCCACTATTTCGCCATTGTTGGTGTTATCACCAACAAAGATTCTTTTCGTCAATTTTGCAGGTGATAACACCTGCAAAGGCTAATGTTTTTAATTATGTTATTCCACTATTTCGCCCTTGTTGGTGTTATCACCAACAAGGTTCGTTGTTGCCATTGTTGGTGTTATTACCAACAGAGATTCATTTAGTTTATTTTGCAGGTGATAACACCTGCAAAGGCATTTGTTTTCTGCCCATGTTGGTATTATCACCAACACGTTAATCAAACAAATCCAGCTGATCCTTTTTCGGTTTCGGACGCTCGAACACACTTAAATCATACTCAAATTTTATTTTGTTGGGCATGTGTTTTTTTACAGCCATTTTAAATAGTTGATGAATGCTTTCAGCAATATTTCCTTCACCTCCCATTCGTTTTCCGTAACGAGAATCATTCAGCTGTCCACCATGCACAGCAGCAATATGATTCAGCACTTTTTCTGCTCTATCCGGAAAGTTTTTATAAATCCAATCTTTAAAAATATCACCAATAGATCCATTCAATCGTACCAGTGTCATTCCTGCACGCTGTGCTCCGCTATTGGCTGCAGCTTCTATCAGTTGCGGTATCTCATCACTGTTCAATCCTGGAATAATAGGTGCTGTCATCACACCCACAGGAATTCCGGCATTGTTTAACTTTTCAATTACTTTTAATCTGTTTTTTGCTGTAACTGTTCGGGGTTCCATCTTTTGTCGTAGCTCTTCACGCAAACTAGTAATGGAAATCATCACATGAATGAGTTTGAGCTTTGCCATTTCCTGAAGAATGTCCATATCACGCAAGATCAAATTATTCTTGGTGATCATGCTGGCCGGATGTTTGAACTTTAACAACACTTCCAGCATTTGCCGGGTAATTTTTAATTCACGTTCTACCGGCTGATAACAATCCGTATTGCCCGAAAACATGATGGGTGATACTTCCCAATTTTTATTCATGAATTGTTTTTCGAGTACCTGTGGTGCATTAGGTTTGGCAATAATCTTTCTTTCAAAATCCAATCCGGCACTGTAGCCCCAGTATTCGTGCGTGTTGCGTGCATAGCAGTAAATGCAGCCATGTTCACATCCCTGGTAGGGATTCATGGAATACATGCCCGGTATATCCGGACTCTTTACAAGGTTCACAATCTTTTTAGGATGCTCGTAAAAGACCTGCGTTTTTTCATTCGTCAACAAAGGTTCATCCAGCATCTCATCATGCTCGGTCACATAACGATGCTTCAGATATTTATTATCTGTGTTGATCTGCGATCCTCTGCCTTTGAAATATTCATTAGTCATTAGTCTTTAGTCATTAGTGAATAGTAAGCAGCGAATAGTAAATAGGGTTTAGTCGTTCTCCATCAGCATTAATATTTAGCATTTATCCCCTTTGCGTTTCTTTGCGGTAAAACCTTCCCATCACTCTTCGCACGTTCTCGACTCCGCCTGCCTGCCGGCAAGGCAGGCTCGAACTGACAACCCGCATCCAACCTCCAACCTCCGTCATCTCACATCCAAAACTACCAAACAACTTCTTTCAAAATGCTAATATTATTAGCAATTTCAATCGATTAATTTCCGATAATTGGGAATTGTTTTATCTTTAATAGATCAAAAACAAAATTCATGAAACAAGCACTTTCTATTTTCCTTTTTATATTCATCATCAGTTCAAATCCATTGATGGCCGACACTTTTTTTGATTCGCTTCAACATGCCGATCATAAACATTCACCCTGGGAAATCCTCTCCGGCAATGGCGATGATTCCATTGTGTGTTACAAACAAGCACATCGTAATATTTATGTGGTGATAACTGTGTTGATTGTGGTGATTGCTTTAATTACCATTCGTTTGTTAGTGATGAATAAAAAAACAAACAAAATCCTGAAAGCAAAAAACGAAATCATTGAAGAAAAAAATAAAAACATTACCGATAGCATCAATTATGCAAAACGTTTGCAAAATGCTATTCTCCCTCCTCGTTCGGTGGTAGAAGCTACTTTGCCACAACATTTTATTTTATACATGCCTAAAGATATTGTGAGTGGTGATTTTTATTGGGTATCGCATCACGATACAAAATTTATGGTAGCAGCGGTGGATTGCACCGGACATGGTGTTCCCGGAGCATTGTTGAGTGTGGTTGGTCATAATGCTTTACACCAAACTGTAAACGAATTAGGAATTACACAACCCAGCAATGTGTTGGATTCCATGAATACCATTATCAAAAATATTTTACATCAGGATAAAGACAGCGATATCAAAGATGGAATGGACATGGCTTTGTGTACCTTCAATAAAGAAACGATGATGTTGGAATATGCAGGCGCAAACAATCCATTGTACATCGTGTCGGATAAAACATTAAACATCATCAAGCCATCGCGCTTGACTGTTGGTAGTGTGGAAGAGACCGTTGTAGAACCGCCAAAAAATAATTCCATTCAATTAAAAAAAGGAGATTGTTTTTATATTTTCAGTGATGGTTATGCCGACCAGTTTGGTGGACCCAACAATAAAAAATTCAAAACAAGTCGATTACAGGAATTATTAATTGAAATCAATGATAAACCCATGCAAGAACAACGTCAGTTAGTTTGCGATGCCTTTATTCAATGGAAAGGTAATTACGAGCAGGTGGACGATGTATTGGTAATTGGTATACGTGTATAGATGACAAGAAAGATTATCCATATTGATATGGATGCATTTTATGCATCGGTGGAACAACGAGATAATCCGGAATACAGAGGAAAACCAATTGTGGTGGGTGGACCGCCCGAAGGCAGAGGAGGAGTAGTATCCACTGCCAGTTACGAAGCACGTAAATTTGGGATACGCTCCGCAATGCCCAGCAAAAAAGCAAAACAACTTTGCCCCGATGCTATTTTTGTATACCCGCGCTTTGAAGCTTACAAAGAAGCTAGCCGAAAAATTAGAGAAATATTTCAACGCTATACCGATTTAATAGAACCGCTTTCATTGGACGAAGCATTTTTGGATGTTACCAAAGATAAATTGGGCATTGGCTCTGCCATGGAAATTGCTACACAAATTAAACAAGCCATAAAAAATGAAACAGGATTAACGGCTTCGGCAGGTGTAAGCTCCAGTAAGTTTGTTGCAAAAATTTGTTCCGACTTGCAAAAGCCCGATGGACTTACCTTTATTGGCCCTTCCAAGATAGAAGCCTTTATGGAAAAATTACCGATAGAACGATTTTTTGGTGTAGGGAAAGTAACGGCAGACCGAATGAAAAAAATGGGTTTGCATACAGGAGCTGATTTAAAAGCAATGACTGAACAGGACTTGATTCATTATTTTGGAAAAGCAGGACGATTTTTTTACAAGATAGTACGTGGAATTGATAACCGCGAAGTGCAGCCCCACCGCGAACACAAAAGTATGGGAGCCGAAGATACCTTTAGTTATGACCTTTCTGATATAGAAGAGATGTATGCCATGCTGGAAAAAATTGCTGGAACAGTGTGCAAACGATTGGATAAATATGAATTAAAAGGAAGGACTGTTACACTAAAAGTAAAGTTTCACGACTTTAAACAAATTACCCGCAACCATTCTTTTACACATTTACTGAACGATTACGATACCATTGTGAACACTGCTAAAGACTTGCTGAACAATGTAAACATGCATGGCAAAAAAGTACGCTTGCTAGGGATCTCACTTTCTAATTTTACAGAAATACACTTGCCCGAAAAAAAGATAAAAAGAGATGGGCAGTTGGAGTTGTTTTGAAAAATCAGGCATTGAATTGGTTAGCTTCGTTAGGCGTAGCGTCCCTTTTGTTAGGCGTAGCGCCTCGCTACGTCTCTATTAACAAGGCGTCTCGCCTGAATTTTATTTAAACCTAAATTAAATTTTATATTTACTATTAATTATGTCGACAGGATACCAAATAAAAGAACAAGATAAACTATACTTTATTACATTACAAGTAGTAGAATGGGTAGATATCTTCAGCAGAGAAACATATCGCAAAATAATAACAGACAATTTAGAATACTGTATTAAAAATAAAGGTTTAGAAATATATGCTTGGGTTATCATGTCGAATCATATTCATTTATTGGCAAAAAGCAATACCAACAATTTAAGTTCAACTATTCGTGATTTCAAAAGCTATACAAGTAAATTAATTTTGGAACAAATTCAAACAATGAATGAAAGCAGAAAAAATTGGATGCTAAAAATATTTGAAACAGCTTCGTTTGATCACAAACGAAATACTAACTACCAATTTTGGACACATGACAACCATGCAGAACATGTTTTTTCAAACAAATTTATGGAACAGAAATTAGATTATATTCATTTTAATCCTGTACGTGCAGGTATTGTTGAAAAACCGGAAGAATATATTTATTCAAGCGCAAAAGACTATGCCGGTGAAAAAGGTATTATTACTATTGAAAAAATAGTAGTGAGATGGAAAACAATTTGACAGGCGAGACGCCTTGTTAAAAAGGACGTAGCGGGACGCTACGCCCAACGGGGGCTGTGGCTAAAATAAGTTCGGGATTACTTGCACTAAATTGTCTTAACAAAAAAACTTAATTAAATGTACTGTACTTAATTGCAATTCAAAATATTTCGCGTGTCAGTGAACATTAAAAGCATTTGCCACTTGCAGGATTCCCGAATTTTTTAGGTGTTGTTGCCTGCTGTTTTATTCTCTTGTTAAAATGTAAAAAAATCATCTATGTCTACTTGCAAACATTTATAATTCAATTTTTAGCTCAATTTCTTGATCTGT